>JAYENE010000023.1:0-6071 GCA_034721935.1 Thermodesulfobacteriota bacterium | reverse complement strand
TTGCTTGAAACGCCTTCCGGAAATATGCCTCAAATTATGAGGCATATTAATGGCGCATATACAACCTATTTTAATGTAAAACGCGGACGATCCGGGCATTTGTTTCAGGGGCGTTACAAAGCTATTCTCGTTGATATTGACGAATACGCAAAAGAGCTTTCACGATATATTCATTTAAACCCGGTCAGAGCGAAAATGGTTAAAACTCCAGAGGAATATGAGTGGTCGAGCTATCAATTTTACATCGGCAAGAAAAAACCTCCGGAATGGCTGCATAGAGATTTTATTCTTGGATATTTCGGCAAAAAAGTTTCACTTGCACAAAAAGAGTATCACAAGTTTGTAACCGCAATAATTAACAAGAAATATGATAATCCATTAGATGAGGTTGTGAGTTCGACACTGCTGGGCAGCCCTGATTTTATAGCCTTTATTAAGGATAAATTTTTATCGGGCAAAAAACCTGATAAAAATCTTCCGGCTTTAAAAGAATTGATTGATAAAGCATCCCTGAAAGATATATTTAATGAAGTTGAATCCGTTTTCGGAAAAGAACCGGCTTTGGGCCGAAATGTAAAAATGTTTCTTTGCCAGAGATATACCGACGAAAAACTAAAAGATATTGGCGCTTATTTCGGGGTTGGAGAATCCGGCGTGTCCCAGGTATGCAGACGTGTTAAAGATAAAATAAGAAAAGACAAAAAACTTGAAAGAAAAATCTCAAAGATTGAAAAAAAGATAAATGTGTGAAGAATGAAGACCTGACCCCTTTGCCTTTCCGACGTCCCCCATTGCCTAATAGAAAACTTGCGTTAGAATTGGCATAAATGGGAATATGAAATAACAAGTTCCCCATTGTAGGAGGTTAACTCGTTATGAAAACTGCAACTTTTGATGAAGCTTTGGACATCATAGAATCTTTTCCAGAAGATCAAAGAGAGTCCATTGTCGAAATTGTCAAACGCCGCTTGACAGAGGAACGAAGAGAACAGCTTGCGCAAACCATTAAGGAAGTGCGGGAAGAATATGCCAGCGGTGAAGTCAGGCGGGGCACAGTGGATGACCTTATTCGAGAGATTGCCCAATGAGAACACTCAGTTGGAGTAATGCATTTACAAGATCTTTCAAAAGGTGGATGCGAAAACGGCCGGACCTGGATAATGATATACTTAAATGTTGCCCGAAACTTTATTAATTTTACTTAAAGCCTTATGGATTAAGGATTCAAACAGAAAAAATCATGTAAAAACCTAAAGTTACTGGAGTTATATAATTAGTATATTTTAAGACCTTGTAATTAAAGGGTTTTTCAAAACATCAAATATTGAAAATCTGTACCATTTTTAATATTATACAGATTGTATAAATCCTTATATAATAAGGGGTCGATAGTTTTTATTTTAAGAAAACAACTATTTTCAGGTTCTAACAACCTAGTTTTCTTATAATCCTATGTTCTATAAGCCTTTACAAGTATACTGTCAAATTTCGAGCAACATTTAAGATATAGCCGAAGCGTTAAGGCTTTTGGTGGTGAATCCATTTGCGCCTCAACTTGAGACTCACAAGCTTAAGGGGAAACTTTCAGGCTCATGGGCATGCAGCGCGGGGTATGATCTGCGTATTGTATTTGATTTTGTAAAGGCGAAAAAAGGTAGTGCAGATGATATCCTTCTGTTAGCAATAGGGACCCATGATGAGGTTTATTAAATGGAATATCTGGCATAACTTCATAATGTAACAACGCCCCTCATTATATTACCTTGGTTGAAATTCCAGAACTTCCTGGCTGTATGGCGGATGGTGAAACCTATGAAGGGGAAATCAAAAATGCTCAAGTTATAATATCTGAGTGGATTGATACTGCCCAAAAAATAGGTAAAGAAATACCTATGCCCAGAGGTAGATTAGCATACGCCTAAGAAATTGAAATGGGATTGTTTATCTGGCATAACTTCATAATGTAACCACGTCCCCCATTATAGAGCGTAACGAGTTGACTTCATCAAGACGGGGGCAGAAGGTCAGCTATGCAAGAGCCGTTATCAGCTATTTAGCAGTGAACCAGCTTGGACGCAGTGCATCAGACGTGGCACGAAAACTGGCGATAAGTGGAATGGGTGTTGGTAAGTGTGTACAGAAGGGTAATAAAATTCTCTTGTGCCGTTAAATTCGGTCTTGCTTCTATTTAACTGGTATGACAAGCCCGGAATAATGAAGGAATCTCTTGCCTAAGTTTATAAGTTGACTACGTCCCCCATTAGTCCCCAAGATTTGTAATAAATCCAATTGAACACGGTATGGCACTGAAGATTTTCTGGGGTCCGAATGGACCAGGGGCCGTACTTTAAGCCTTCAGCCTAAAGTACACCAGCCTTGATCCGGATGGGTGACTGGTGCGGATCAGTAAAATACTGACCCGGAACCGATAAGAAAGAAATAACAGGTGCGAAAAAAGGTGACAATAAAGCGAGGCTGTTCTGGTACGAAAGTGAGAGGACAAGCGAAAAAAAAGGTGTATTTTTCGGAGGTAGAGCTGTTTTTTCTCTTGACAGGCCCTTTAATGGGTGACCCATTTCTTTCCATTTCTTTACAAAATGATTCTGAGCTTAAGAAAGTTAATGATATCAAGGTAATGATACTTGAAGATTTTTTAGGAAAGTAACTAATCATGCCACGCCAAGCCAGACTTGACGCACCTGGTGTCCTACAGCATGTAATGGCCCGGGGAATTGAACGCCGAAAAATATTTTGGGATGAAAAAGATCGGTCTTCATTTCTTAAACGGCTGGCCATCATCCTTGAGGAAACCCAAACTCAATGTTACGCGTGGGCGCTGATCCCAAATCACTTTCATCTGCTTTTACGTACCGGTTCAACACCACTAAGCAAGGTAATGCGCCGATTAATGACTGGCTATGCCGTGACATTTAATCTCCGGCATAGAAGGGCCGGTCACTTGTTCCAAAATCGTTATAAATCTGTTGTGTGTGAAGAAGAAACTTATCTGCTGGAGTTGACTCGTTATATTCATTTGAATCCACTTAGAGCAAGGCTGGTCGAAGATCTGAAATCCCTTGATAAATATCCCTGGACAGGCCACAGCGTTCTGATAGGAAAACAAAAGAATCCTCTGGTTCCGGAAATTCCTCCTGCTATTGAAGAAGATAAGTATCTCGCTGAAAAAACAGTTGAAGATGTTCTGCGATTTTTTGGAAAAAGTTTAAAAGAATCCCGTCGAAGATACCGTCAATTCGTAGAAAAAGGAATCAAGCAGGGTCGGCGTGAAGATCTGCAGGGCGGAGGGCTGGTTCGAAGTGCGGGTGGGGACAAGGCAGTATTGTTAGGGCAGAAAAAGGAAGATAGAGAAAAGTCTGATCAAAGAATACTCGGTAGTGGTGGTTTTGTTGGCGCAGTACTTCAGGAATCCGAGAGGCTGCTTGAAAAGAAGTATAATCCTAAACGGCCTATTGAGGAATTGATTGAGGTTGTGGCTGGGAAATTGGGTCTTAAACCTGAGCTGATATGTTCTGGAAGCAGGAAACCGAGGATTTCTGATGCTCGGTCTATTATAGCTCATATGGCTGTTGAGGAAACGGGGCACTCCGCTACAGATGTTGCGAGGTATCTTGGTATTAAGCAAACAAGTGTTCTGCGGTCCGTTAAGAAGGGGAGGATTCTCTCCGCAGGGTTAGGGCAGGATGCGTAAACTGGTGAAACCAGCAACGTCCCCCATTCGTCCCCCCATTCCAGTCCCTGATGCACGTAACCCGTAGGGGCGGGTTTACCCCGCCCGATAAATGATGATGCTGTGGGATATCATTCCAATTTTAACAAACTGGTAATACTCCCGATAAATATCAATTGGATAGAGAGTTATTTACTTATTTATGAACGTCCCGCAGGATGTTCCTTTTTATAAATTATCTGGGTTCTTTTTATACTGGTTAATCAATAAGTTGTAATATTTTGGAAGGTGTTTGGGTGCGTCTTATCCGATCACCTATGTATCTGGATATTAAAGACGAATCATTGTCGAGGGATATCCGATAATATAGAAATTACATTTTATATCTTCGGCGAGAGAGCCCGAGTACATAACGTTGAGACCATTAAAATGGATCTCGGGGGGGACAATACAGGGCCTCTCACTGAACACTTTAATCTGGATAAGGGATGATTGGTGACCACTGCCTGCCCAGCAGGCGGAAGCATTGCGGGCAGGATGAGTGGTATGCCGGATAAATGTAACGATTAGATAGAGTGTTCGCTTAAAGGTGAGTGATCCGCCGGAAAAATTGATAAAATAACGTTGGATAAGTGCGCTCTTTAAAAGCCGTCACGCCTAACACGTTGAATTAACAATATTTATAAATTATTCACTTTTTTCTTGACAGGAGGAATATAGGATGTCCCCCATTACGTCCTTGGAGGTTGCAAGATTTCTGGGAATCAGTCGCATGGGTGTTCAGAAAGCAGTTATAAGGGGAAGGGTATTCGGAAGACAAGAAGTGTTCCTTGAACGATAAGTTGACAAAGTTGCCAACGTCCCCTCCTACGTTTCTGCCTTCAATCATCAATCCCAAATCGTCCCCCATCAACAAAAAGTTGACCAGGTTGGTCTTTTTTGATACAGTTGGTTTAAGGAAGCTTAATCAGGCTTGGAGGAGGTGAGATTACTATGAAGATAGTCAATATTTCTGAAGCAAAAACCAATCTTTCGAAACTGGTTGCCCTCGTTTACCGTGGCGAGAAGGTCGTCATAGCAAAAAACAACCGGCCGATCGCGGATCTGGTAGTTCATAAGCCGGAAGGAAAAAGGAAACTTGGCCTGCTGGCAGGTAAGTTCACTGTGCCGGATAACATAATGGAAGAGGACGCCGAAATTAATTCTATGTTCTATGGCAGCGACGCGTGAATATCATAATTGATACACATATTTTTCTCTGGGCATTGTCTGACCCTAACAAGATAAGCGGCGCGAAACGTTCGGCGTTGGAAGATTTGTCAAATACGATATACGTCAGTGCTGTCAGTATTGCCGAACTCATGATTAAGACGTCAGTCAAAAAACTTCGAATCGACTTCGATCCGGTGGTAATGGCCAAAGAAAGCGGTTTCACGCTACTTGATTTTAGCGCGAAAGCGGCATTATTGCTCAAGGATATGCCCTTTCATCATAAAGATCCTTTCGATCGAATGCTTATCGCGCAAAGCATTACAGACAACTATCCAATCATGACGGAAGACCCCAAAATTGCTCTGTATAATTGCCAGGTACTTTAAGCTGTTGAGATAATTCTATTTGGTATGACAATACACCGCTTATTTAAGTATTTAAGGCCGTCCCCAGGAATTTATTATAATAATCAAGGTTTGACCCCAGACCTTCACAACATAAGCTGGCGGAAAAGATTGGTGTAAGCGTAGGTAAGGTCAATTATGTTTTATCTGCTCTTATCCGAAAGGGTATTGTCAAGATGGTGAATTTTAAACAGAGCAAGAGCAAAAAAGGCTATCTCTATCTTCTCACCCCTGATGGGATAAAGAAGAAAAAAGTCATTACCCTTAATTTTATCAAACGGAAGATGAAAGAGCATGAGAGATTAGAGCGAGAGATTGGCAAAGCAAGAAGGGAAATTGGTAAAGAGGTTGCCTGATTCCGATTTTGCACCTCAAAACCTCCGATGTTTTAAAACAAGAAAGACTATAATTATAATTGGTTAGGTTGTGTTTTGTTATGTAACTGAAAGGGCGGAGCTGGGTAGAGTGTTGAGAAAGGGAGTCTTTTCAGATAGTTATTATTCAAGCAGTAAGTAAGGGGAGTGCAGGTAAAAAAGCAGGGGGTTGTTGATGGATAAGTTTACAAAGTTACCATCGTCCCCTCCTACACTGCAATATCAATTGGATAGCGAGTTATTTACTTATTTATGGACGTCCCGCAGAACGCTATCAATATATAGAACATCTGGTACGCATTGCTAAAGCCAAAGCTTATTTAAAACTCAAGGCATCCTGATCCACTTATGGGAACTTACATTCCTGCTAAATTGCGGCGGCTGGTCTACGAG
>JAYENE010000022.1:0-6088 GCA_034721935.1 Thermodesulfobacteriota bacterium | reverse complement strand
GAAGCGCCATAAATAGACGGGCATAGAATTTGAAAAACAGCTTCGGTGGAACTCCTTCAACGGCCAAATCAATATCACGCGCAACAGAATCATCTTCAAGCGAAGATCCAAAAATCCACATTGTCTTAACATCAAACTCACGAGCACATTCCATAATAGTTTTTTTTATATCAGGTGAAATCATAAATATTTGCCCCTCTTTTTCTCATCAACCGGGATTACTAATCATAAAATCATTTAATGGTTGTCATGCACTCTTACTCATTTTTGATTATAATCGCTTTGCTCTCATTTCCATGTTTATCAATGGCAATAACGGCAATGCTTTCCGTTAAACCGGCCATTCTGATTTCGCCGTCAGCGCTGATATCTTTGGCAAATATCGTCCTGTCCATATCAAAAATCTCTTCTTCAATAAGCCTTAAAGCTTTTATAAATTCGCATCCATAATTGATGTTGCTACATCATAATCAACACCGATTGTTTCAAGAACATTGCCCTTTTTGCAGCACCAAACTTCGATCCGCAACAGCAAGCGCATTCCCCACGGCTTGCTTCATGGAGTTCAACTCAATATCAATTTGGATTTCACACTAACATGAGTCCAAACAGACTTGATCGCCTGCCCCATCAAGGCGTTTTATCATTCATGCATTCGCATGATACGTATGCCGGTGGTGGTGCATGAAATGCACCCTACCTGGCTTTGCCAGTTAACAGATCGTGCATGAGGCCCTTTTTCTGGAGTTTGAGTTTGTCGCGGTATTGTTCTTTTGTTTTACGTATCAACCAATTAACCCTGCCTCCTGGAAGCTGTAATATCCCTTTTTGGTTACTATAATGTGGTCGAGAATTCTAAGGCCGAGGATTTTTCCTGCCTCAGTAAGTTGTTCATGAATTTTCAGATCGCTGTCGCTCGCTTTCAGATCACCCGAAGGATGGTTATGCGCAAATATTACAGCGGCAGCTCTATCGGAGATTACATCAGCATAAACCTCGCGTGGATGCACCTGGCTGCGATCCACCAGGCCAATGGTTACAATCCTTTTTTTAATGACTTCATGAGCGCCATTAAGGGAAATGCAGACAAAATGCTCTTGCTTTTTATCGGCAATATCAGCCAAAAGCGGCATCACATCCTGGGCGCCGGTTATCTTTACAGTATCTTTAATCAGATGCCGTCTTGCCAGTTCAAAGGCGGATAGAATTTGTGCCGCCTTTGCCAGGCCCACACCTCGCACCGCCGTGAGATGTTCGACAGATAAATCTTCTTTATGCTTGCGGATCAGTTTAGCAACACTTTTGGAGATAGTAAAAAGGCTTTGTCCCTCAACACCCCGCCCAAGAATAGCGGCCACCAGTTCTTCGTCGGTTAAGGCAGATGCACTTCTTTCCTTTAGTTTTTCACGTGGGCGATTATGAGCAGGCAGATCCTTTATTTTCTTCATCGTTTACCTTCAAACAGGGTTAGATTATGTATGTAAAATTGTATGAACTTGGGTTTCCTTTACTCCCGGCGATATTTCATTGAGCCTATGATAAACCTTATACAGCATCCATTCCTTCACAACATCTCCAAAGGTTTTGTCATCCATAATTTTTGTAAATATATCCAGGTTGCTGTCCATTCTTTCTATCAATTTATTTTGGAACATATCTTCAAAACCGAATTTAAAATTACCAATGCTGTTGTTTTTGGCCTGCTCTGATAATTTTTCATCCGTAACCATTTCCTCTTCAATTTGAGTGAAGAAATATTTATCAGCATCTGTAAAATCCGTTCCAAATTTATCGTTTAAAATTTCAATAATCTCCGAGAGCCTGGCCAATTCTTCTTTTTCTTTTTTTGTCCCTGCCTCCATTATTGGATGAAGTACACTCTCACTGTCTTTTTCAAGTACAATTGTGCCTTCTCTTATTTTTTGCAGCCTGTAGTATTCCAAAGCCACTTCATCGTGGATTTTAAATCTATCCGAAACATCCCGCTTTGGCAGCTTATTTAAAAGAAGGCGGGCGTATGCATAAAACTTTTCCAATTCCATATCCGCAAACGGCATGATCTGGGATAAAAAAGAATAGAGCCGAATAAAAACGGTCAGCGTATGTTTGAAATCTTCCTGGTCTTCTTCGTCTTTTATGGCCTTGTAACGGTCAACCACAGGATCGATGAAAGAATTAAGCATGGCATGGTCTTTTGTGCTGCGAAGTTTTTGTGGTCTAAAAAAGACGTTGGTAAAAGCATCAATTTCAGACTGCCATATGATTTGAAAACCTTCGAGCTTGTTTTTCAGGTCGTAGAGTTTGTTCGGATCGGTTGTTGAAGAAAGCGCAGTTTGTTCATAATAGGGTTGAAAGGCATCTATTATTTCCTGCTCTTCGTTGGCAAAATCAAGAATAAACGTATCTTCTTTCCCCGGATATATTCTGTTCAAACGAGAAAGTGTTTGAACTGCTCTAACGCCGGACAGTTTTTTATCCACATACATGGTATGCAGCAACGGCTGATCAAAACCTGTCTGATACTTTTCCGCAACCAGCAGGATTTGATACTCATTTGTTGCAAATTTTTCCGGCAGTTCTTTTTCCTTAAATTTATTGATTTCATATTCGGTATAGGAAGTGCCCGTGTCTCTGTCGGTAAAAGCGGTAAATGCAACGAGCGTCTTGATATCGGTATATCCTTTTTCCTTAATGTATTTATCGAATTCTGTTTTATACCGGATAACATGGGGCCTTGATGAGGTGACAACCATTGCCTTTGCTTTTCCGCCTATCTTAGGCATAACGCATTGCCGGAAATGCTCAATAATAACTTCGGTTTTCTGAGCCAGGTGATGCGGATGCAGGGAGATAAACCTGGCGATTGCCCGCCTTGCTTTTTTCTTATTGATGTCAGGGTCTTCTTCAATAGCTTTGGAGAGCCTGAAATAGGTCTTATATGTAGTGTAGTATTTTAACACATCCAGAATAAAGTTTTCTTCAATGGCCTGTCTCATGGAATAAAGGTGAAATGGAGCAGGTTTCCCGTCATCGCCGGTTTGGCCGAAAACTTCGAGGGTTTTTGCTTTGGGTGTTGCGGTAAATGCGAAAAAGGCAAGGTTGGGCTGCTTTCCGCGAGCCAGCATTGAGCTTCTTATCTCATCTTCCATATCATGGTCTTCACCATATCCAGGCGTTTCACTCCCGATTTCACCGTCCATATCAATAACCGTTAAGGTTTCTTTCATCTTTTTTGAAGCCTCACCCCCCTGAGAACTGTGGGCTTCATCCACGATTATTGCATAGTTTCTTTTTGGAAGTTCACTTATTTTATCAAGTACACGTACAAAAGGAAATTTCTGAAGGGTGGTGATAATTATATTGATTCCGGCGCTCAAGGCCAGGGCAAGCTGGGTGGAATCCTTGTCGATTTTTTGAACAACACCGAGCTTATGCTCAAACTGGTAAATGGTGTTCTGTAGCTGCTGATCCAAAACAAGTCTGTCTGTGACAACAATTATTGAATCAAAAATTCTTTCATCTTTATTATTATGTAAACTTGATAACCGATAGGCAAGCCATGCAATGGAATTGCTTTTGCCGCTGCCTGCTGAATGCTGGATCAGATAATTATTACCAGCGCCTTTTTGCCTGGCATCCAGGGTCAGCTTTCTGACAACATCTAATTGATGAAACCTGGGAAAGATCAGCTTTTCTTTTTTAAATATTTTTCCGTCAATTTTATATTCTTCGGTCTGCAAGAGAAGAAAAGAACCGATTATATCCATCCAGCTATCTTTGGCCCAGACATATTCCCACAGATAGGAGGTTTTGTGGCCGTTTGGATTAGGCGGATTGCCTGCGCCATTATTATAGCCGAGATTAAAAGGAAGATAGCGGGTGGCTTTGCCTTCAAGCCTGGTGGTCATATAAACTTCGTCAGTATCAACGGCAAAATGCACGAGCGCACGTTTCTTGAATTTAAAAAGCAGTTCATTTGGGTCTCTATCAGCAGCATACTGCCATTTGGCATTTACCACATTCTGGCCGGTAAACTGGTTTTTCAGCTCTACAGTTGCCACAGGCAGGCCGTTAAGGCTAAGCAGCATGTCAATTGAGTTTTCATTTTTAAGGCTGTATTTTACCTGACGGGTCACAGTGAGCCGGTTTTTGTTGTACAGGGCAATCGTTTCAGGATTCAGCCTGCTGGCTGGTTTGAAATAGGCCATCTTAAACCGGACCCCATAATCCACAAAGCCGTTGCGAAGTACATCAAGTGTGCCCCGGTTATCAAGTTCCTTAAAAAGACGTTGCAGAATTTTGGATTCAGTCTGAGAGCCGTGGGTTTCAGACAGCTTTTCCCAGGACTGTGATTGAGTATCTTTGAGAAATGCAAAAATTGTCTTTGGATCAAAGGCCGGTTCCCGGCTGAAATCAGAAGGATCCCCTTTGGCATAGCCACCGTTATCAATAAGGCTCTTTTCTATTGCCTCTTCAAATGCCTGTTCTGTGGTTCCCGTGGTCACAATGTTTCCTCATTGAATATGTAGGGGCGAATCTTGTATTCGCCCTTGCGTCTTGTATTCGCCCATTTCAGGGCGAACACAAGGTTCGCCCCTACGATTTTTCACCATGCATTGGGATTTTCACGATCCAAATCCCATTTTCTGGGATTATCCATAATATATTTGCGGATATCATTTAATTCATTTTCATCACGCACAATATGTTCATAATAATTGCGCTGCCATAATTTACCAGGAAACGGCGGCCATTGTTTTTGTTTTACGCCTGCAATGTATCTGTTGGTTGTTATGGATTTAAATGCCTGCATTATCCGTCCCAATGTGTTCGGAAATGTTCCGTACGGGCGAACCTTGTGTTCGCCTTTTGCGTGTTCGCCTTTTGATTCGCCGGTTTTAGGGCGAATACAAGATTCGATGCAAGGGCGAATACAAGATTCGCCCCTACAAAAAATCACGATGCCGTGGAAATGATTGGGCATAATTACGAATTCGCCTAATTTAACATGCGGAAATCGCTCCGGCAATTCAGACCACACAGATTCAAGCATTCGCCCCGCATCATTCAACACCATTTCATCATTTACCATATTTCCCCAAAAACATTTTTTGTTTTGCGTGCAAATGGTTACGAAATATGCGCCGGCCTTGGAATAATCATATTTACGCAAACGGATGGATTGACGGTTTTTATTCATATTTCGGTTCCATTGTCAGAACGTTTTCTATTCCCATAATTGTTATATTCACCCGTTGATCGTTCCGCATATGATTGCCTGTTATGTTTAAACGGTATAATCGGTTTTGCCCCTACGTCCGCACATCTATTTTGCCGGTTACGACCTCGGAAATTAGAGCGGTGCGGTATTCCTGTAATAAATCGATCTGGTTTTCGATTTTGGAGATTGTTTGGTCTATTTTGGTGGTTTTGCGGTTGAGGTAAGCGGCAATGGTGGTTTGCTCCTCAATTGGTGGGGTTAGAAAAACAGAATTATCTATCGCCTGCTTTCCGATTCCAAACCTTGTTACACCGTTAGATGAGATCTCAAACTGATCACTAATTCCGTGCGCGCTAAATGACCAAAATAGGTAATTCCCATTGGCATGTTCTTGATAGGATCGAATATGCGCAAGATGGTAACCACAGACAACACCAGGTAAAGATGACGGCACATAAGCCGGAACAGCAATGTCATCAGGCGATTCCGAATCTTTCGTAATAAGAACATCGCCTTCTTTAAGAGACAAAACATCTATTTGATCTTGACGTGCGGTTGCCTTCATGAATTCTGTATTCGAGGTTATGTTATCGTTATAGTAAACATCAACGTAATTACACAACTCAACTTTCAATTCTCCTTCCTTTGATTTCTTATCAACATTGCTGAGCCTGATTTTAGCCAGCCACTTTAACCTCTTCACTTTCCAATGCTCCGGCACATCCCCCAGCCATTCAATCCCCGAATCCTTCATCGGCGCATCGGGATTCAATCCTTTTGTTACCGCCTGATTGATTATTGCAGAGCGCTCCTCCTTCAGCAGTTCAATGAGTTTTTGCTTTTTTGAGATGAGGTCGTCGATTTGAG
>JAYENE010000021.1:0-6118 GCA_034721935.1 Thermodesulfobacteriota bacterium | reverse complement strand
AGCTTTTTATAAAAGGATTGCTCTAAGTTATTTCTTTACGCTCACTTATGTGCGAGTTTCAGCCGTTCTTAAATTTAATTGTCCGCTGCCTCAGGTTGACCAGATAATGAGTTTGTAAATTTCTGGAGTTACAATCCATGCTGAGAAGGAATTATTTATGAATAAACTTAAATGGGACAGCCCGCCCGCGATGCAAATTGATACAGGCAAAACGTATATGGCGAAAATTGAGACCAACAAGGGCATTATTGAATTAGAACTCTATTCTGAACATACGCCTAAAACGGTCAACAACTTCGTATTCTTAGCGAGAGAGGGATTTTACGATGGCATATCGTTCCACCGGGTAATCGGCGATTTTATGATCCAGGGAGGAGATCCGACAGGCACGGGTGGAGGTGGCCCTGGTTATAGTTTTGAAGATGAAGTAGAGGAGAATCCTTTGACACACGAAAAAGGAGTAATTTCAATGGCGAACGCCGGTCCAAACACGAACGGGAGTCAGTTCTTCATTACGCATTCACCCCAGCCGCATTTAAACGGGAAGCACACAGTGTTTGGGAAGGTGGTGACCGGTCAGAATGTCGTAGATTCAATTCGACAGGGCGATAAAATGGAGCGAATAGAAATAAATGTAGTTTAGATGCTTTAGTGGATTCGTCGCTTACGCTCCTTTAACCTAAGTTGAGCGATTTATTGCGAAGATATGTGCCGAGATATTGATGCATAAGGGTTTGCGAAAACCACAGGCATACCCGTGGATATGTCGAGGATTTTCGCGAATCCTTGATGCGCAAGAGATCGGTGCAGATCGAGTAAAAAATCGTTCAATTTAGGTTTAATCCACCCTACGATTTAATAGATGGAAAAGTTTGCAGGGTGGATTAAGCGAAGCGAATCCACCAAAACGAAATACATGATAGAAAACAGGTAATTCCAAAATCGCAAATTATGCCGGCGCTGAGTATAGGTAGCGTTTTCGATCAACCCGCAGGAAAAAAGGGTGAAGGGTGAATTTGAGTTATTTATTTATGGATGTCCATATCGCCCAAAAAAACACAGGGAATGTTTAATGAACAATAATACTGCAAAACCTTCTCTACCAGCTAATTTTATCCGCTATATTATAGCGGAAGATTTGAAGGCAAACAAAAACAATGGTCGTATTGTAACAAGGTTTCCTCCTGAACCAAACGGCTATCTGCATATTGGACATGCCAAGTCGATCTGTCTTAATTTTGGGATTGCCGCCGAATATGGCGGCATTTGTAATCTGCGATTCGATGATACCAACCCTGGCAAGGAGGATATCGAATATGTTGAATCAATAAAATCAGACGTCAGGTGGCTTGGGTTTGATTGGGGTGACCGGCTCTATTATACATCAGACTATTTTGATCAGCTATACAAGTATGCTGTTCAGCTTATAAAAAAGAGCAGGGCCTATGTATGCAGCCTGAGTGCGGAAGAAATAAGAAAGTATCGCGGCACATTAACCAAGCCTGGGAAAGACAGCCCCTGGCGCAACCGTTCGACTGAAGAAAACCTGGACATGTTTGAACGGATGCGGGCAGGCGAATTTGAAGACGGCGAGCATGTGCTTCGAGCAAAAATTGATATGAAAGCGCCGAATTTAAATATGCGTGATCCGGTTGTTTACCGGATTAAACACATGGCGCATCACAGGACCGGCGATAAATGGCGCATTTATCCGATGTACGATTATGCTCACTGCCTTTCTGATTCCATTGAAGGAATTACACATTCAATCTGTACGCTGGAATTTGAAAATAATCGTCCGCTGTATGACTGGATATTAGACACATTAAATGTAGATTGTCATCCGCAACAGATCGAGTTTGCTCGACTTAATCTCAGCTATACAGTGTTGAGCAAACGAAAACTCGTGAAACTGGTTGAACAGGGACATGTTGCCGGATGGGACGATCCGCGAATGCCGACACTGTCCGGCATGCGGAGACGAGGATATATTCCTGAAGCGATCCGAAATTTTAGTGAACGGATTGGAGTGGCCAAGAGGGATAGCATTGTTGACATGGCGCTGCTCGAGTATTGCATCAGGGAGGATCTAAATGAACGATCTCCGCGAGTTATGGGTGTTCTACATCCTCTTCGAGTTGTCATTGATAACTATCCAAAAGACCTGACAGAGGAGCTGGAGGCTCAGAATCACCCGACAAATCCAGACATGGGAACCCGGAAAGTACCGTTTTCACGAGTCCTGTATATTGAACAGGAGGATTTTCGTGAAGATCCGCCCAAAAAGTTTTTTAGGCTGGCTCCGGGCCGTGAAGTAAGGTTGCGATACGCTTATTATATCAAGTGTGAGCGGGTGGTAAAGGATGAACAAACCGGCAAAATTGTCGAGTTGCGCTGCACATATGATCCTGAAACAAAAGGGGGATGGTCTTCGGACGGACGCAAAGTCAGGGGGACCCTTCACTGGGTTTCCGCGCCTCATTCCATCAAGGCTGAAGTCCGCCTGTATGATCGTCAGTTTATAACAGAAAACCCAACATGGGTAAAAGCCGGCGCTGATTTTATGAATTATTTGAATCCAGAGTCCCTAAAAATACTAACATCCAGCCGTGTTGAACCCAGTCTGGCAGTGGCATCACCGGGCAGCCGATACCAGTTTGAAAGACTTGGTTATTTCTGCGTGGATTCTGCTGATTCTCAGGAGGGGGCGCTTGTATTTAACCGGACAGCAACTCTGCGTGATTCATGGGCAAGGATTGAAAAAAAGCAGGGCCGCTGACCTTAACCTGTTATCCAAACACTGCAAGACTTTGGCGCCAAAGTCTTGCTTTGATAGTTCCTGATTCAGCAAGGGCTCGACAAAAAATAACTTCACATTTCAGGCGCCGATGCATCCCGCCTGACTGCGTTGCGAAAATTCTGAATATGCTTGATATTCATGCTTTTTCGCGCCTTGTCAGCCGAGCGCCTCAACACCTGAAATTGCGAACTTATTTTTTGCCGAACCCTAAGCATGAAAATCGAGCTTGAAGAAAAGTCATCAGATATCATTGTAAGCTTTGACGGTCAGGCCGACCCTCCCCCTGTCAGGCGGGAAAGGGTTAGTTTTAATGATATCAACCTATTAGTCCCCTCTCCACTGGGGGAGAGGGTTAGGGTGAGGGGGATTTCATACGTCAGGGATGCAAAGGCTAAAGCATAGTTTAGTATAATAGCACTTTATGCTAAACTATGCTTTAGTATTATTATGAATGATTCCTAACTAATAAAGGCGCTGGAATAAAGGAGTTACTTACAGGATATGTAGCGAGAAGAGGGGAGAAATATCGAAAGACAATAACATTAAGCTTAACGAACTGAGATGGTTATATATTTATGGACGTTTTGAAAGCGTTTCCCCTGATTTACGGAAACATTTGAAAGGTTATAAAAAGTGTCGGCTCCTGAAGAAATACATAAACTCGTTGAGCGTTTTGACCGTAACCTTGATGCTTATCGGTCAGGCAAATACAACGAGGCCCAGGTTCGACAGGAATTTATCAACCCCTTCTTTAATGCTCTTGGTTGGGATATTTACAACAGGCAAGGCTATGCAGAGGCTTACAAGGATGTAATCCATGAGGATGCAATTAAAGTAGGCAGCGTCGTAAAAGCCCCTGATTACTGCTTTTGCATTGGCGGGACACGAAAATTCTTTCTGGAAGCAAAGAAACCAGCCGTCAATATCAAGAAAGATATCAACCCTGCCTACCAACTTCGCCGTTACGCCTGGTCAGCCAAACTGCCTCTCAGTATTCTTACAGACTTTGAGGAGCTTGCCGTTTATGACTGCCGGATCAAACCGGTAAAAACCGACAGGGCTTCAAAGGCACGGACTTACTATCTGACATATACTGATTATATCGACCAATGGGACGAAATTGCTTTGATTTTCTCTCGCGAAGCTGTGCTTAAAGGTTCGTTTGACAGATATGTCGAGTCAAGCAAAGCAAAGCGTGGAACTGCCGAGGTTGATACTGCCTTTCTCGAAGAAATTGATCGGTGGCGTGAAATACTGGCGCGTAACATTGCCCTGCGGAATCCCGGCCTTACGAGACGCGAACTGAACTTTGCCGTGCAACATACCATCGATCGTATTGTTTTTCTCCGAATCTGTGAAGACCGCGGTGTCGAACTATACGGCCGGCTCATGTCTTTGAAAAACGGCACACAAGTCTATCAACGATTGTGCCAACTTTTCCGGCAGGCAGATGATCGTTATAACTCCGGCCTTTTCCACTTCAGATAAGGAAAAAGATAGCGCCTCTTCCCCTGATGACCTTACACTTGATCTAACAATTGATGACAAAACCCTCAAGGATATTTTCAAAAATCTCTATTACCCGGACAGCCCGTATGAATTTTCTGTCTTTCAAGCAGATATTCTGGGGCAGGTCTATGAACGGTTCCTTGGAAAAGTTATCCGTCTTACCTCCGGTAACCGGGCCGTTGTTGAAGATAAGCCGGAGATCAAGAAGGCAGGAGGCGTTTATTACACCCCCACCTATATAGTTGATTACATCGTAAAACATACAGTCGGCGAGTTAGTTGATGGTAAAAAGCCAGGCCCCGCGGAGCGGTGAGCAAACTGAAAATCCTGGACCCGGCCTGCGGTTCCGGTTCATTTTTAATCGGCGCTTATCAGTATCTCCTTGACTGGCACAGGGATCAATATATAGACGATGGCCCTGAGAAATGGGTTAAAGGGCGCAAGCCTCGTCTTTATCAAGTAGTCGGTGGTGGCTGGCGACTTACTACCGATGAACGGAAGCGCATTCTTCTCAATAATATCTATGGTGTGGATATCGACCCTCAGGCCGTGGAAGTAACCAAACTCTCACTTCTTCTTAAGGTGCTGGAGGACGAAAATTCAGAAACTATTAAAAAGCAGCTTGCCCTGTTTAATGAACGCGTCCTGCCTGACCTGGGAAACAATATTAAATGCGGCAATTCCCTTATCGGCCCCGATTTTTACGAAGGACAGCAGATGAGCTTCCTGGATGAAGAAGAGATGTACCGCATCAATGTTTTTGACTGGGAAGCCGAGTTTCCGGAGATTATAAATCCCATCAACCCCCCTTTGGAAAAGGGGGGCAAGGGGGGATTTGATGCGGTAATCGGGAATCCGCCGTATGTCAGAATTAAAGCGATGAAAGAATGGGCTCCGCTGGAAGTGGAATTTTATAAGAAGCTATATGTAGCTGCCAGCAAAGGAAACTACGATATTTATGTAGTTTTTGTTGAACGGGCGTTGAAACTTCTCGGCAGTAAAGGACGAATGGGATATATCATGCCTAATAAGTTTTTTGCAACTGATTATGGTAAAGAACTTCGCAAGATTATCTCGGAGCGAAATGCCTTGGCATGTCTTGTGGATTTTGGACACGAACAAGTATTTGCGAAAGCCACAACCTACACCTGCTTACTATTTTTATCAGGCAGTCAGTTAGCATCCTTTGAGTACGCTCAAGTTGCACCTTCACCGAAAATTTTGACAGCTAATTTAGGGTTCGAAATGCATCCCTCTAATTTACTTTCAGAAAAACCTTGGTTATTTATGTCTTCATCAGAAACAAACTTGTTCACTAAGCTGAAACAAAATAGTATACCTTTGCTTAAATTGCCAGCAACAATAAGCCGTGGGTCAAGCAGTGGCAATGATAAAATTTTTCATGTTACAACGCACATCATTACCAAGTAAGTACTTAACGTGGGATGGCGAGGAAGTTGAAATTGAGGATAATATTTTAAAAACTCCTCTGTTCGCTACTGATTTTACTCGTTATCATTTTACACCCAAAAGTGAAAAAGTCATCATTTTCCCATATTGTAAGTACACGAATAACTTTGAGCTTCTACCAGAAGCTGAATTCAAAACCATTTATCCCCAAGCTTTTCAGTATCTCTACTCACACAAGAAGGAACTTGAACAAAGAAAGCAGTACAAGGAAAACAAAGGGGGACGGGGTTGAAATTAGGCGTTTCTTTTTTCATTTGTTTGTGGTAATGAAGTCACATGCCACGTCAAGCCAGAATAGATGCGCCGGGCGCCTTGCATCATATCATATGCAGGGGTATC
>JAYENE010000020.1:0-6150 GCA_034721935.1 Thermodesulfobacteriota bacterium | reverse complement strand
CGATACCCCGTTGTAATACCGCTACACTCTTCGCCTCCATCCGGCTGGGTCTAAGACTTGTCAAACGATTTATTACATGATACGTTTGACGCACTTTTAAGAACATGTGCCGTGCCCGGCACACAACAAGGCAAATTCAGCCGACGCAAAAAAGCCGCGCGGCTGATTAGCAGCGTTATACCCTAAAAACAATTGAGGAGCCAAAATGGCAATTTGGAAGGCATATAGAGTCTCTGATGCAATAACTGAAGTGGAAGATGAAAAATTTGTTCTTCCTGTAATTCAAAGGAGACTCGTATGGGATGAAGAAAAAATGGAGCTATTATTCGACACTCTTTTGAAGGGTGACTCTTTTGGTGGAATCATGGTAATTGAAGAGGAGAAAGGAAGTAAGCCCCTGTTTAATTACAGGCCGTTTACAAAAGATGGCGGAATCATCCCTTCTCGTGAAATTGAAAAATTAACACAACAGCAGCTATTTGTAATTGATGGACAACAAAGGATACAGTCATTTTACATTGGGTTAAAAGGCAGCATTAATGGAAAGGTGATGTATTTTGATTTATTTAGTGACTTTAACTCTGAGTTTGAATTCAAATTTGAAAATAGTGAAATCAAATTACCAAAGCAGTCAAAGCATAATGCGGAGCGTCCAGTACCAGAGCATTACTGGTATTTAACAAGTAGCCTACTAAAAAGATTAAAAGATACAAACGATGAAGACCAAGTTGCTGATGAAATAATTGCATCAAATACCATAGAAGATGATACAAAGAAAAAGCATATTAGAAAAAATGTAAAAGCATTCTATAAAAACATTATAACCGCAGAAACATTAGGTATATCACAGGTTTCAATTAATAAAACATTTGATGATGTATCAAATAAGCAAAGAATAGTAGAGCTGTTTAGGCGTTTAAACGATGGAGGAACAAAGCTTTCTTCTTTTGATTTGGTGGCATCTATACTTAAGGGGTTTTCTTGGGAAATGGAAGGTTTTCTTGAGAAAATGTTAGATCAATATGAGGATATTGGGCTATCTCAAGATAACTTAATTAAATTAATATTTTTACTGCAAGATGACTATAAAAAGGAAATGGCTTCTATTGAAGCCAAAGACGCTGAGTTTGCAATAACAAATAGAGAAAGGATAAATAGCACGCTCAAGAGCGTAAAAGATTTTTTAATACACGCAAAACTATACGATTATTACCGCAAAGGTAATCGTTCATTTATACCTCTATTTTTTATTGTGTACCATTTATTTCATAAAGAGATAGAGGTAAAGCCCCTTGGTATTTACTTTGATAATTTTGATGCTGGGAATATTGATTTTCCGATAATGTACGAATGGATATATCATTCTTTATTGAATGGTGTTTTTCGTAGTCGTGGAGCAGGATGGGTGGCTTATAAAACAGGAGTTCGTAAATTATTAGTAGAAATCAAAAAACATAGAAATAATGGCTTCCCTAAACAAGAATTATTCAACGTGTATATTGAGCATCCTGTTGTTTTTACTCAAAGCTATAACGCAGGTAACCTTGATAATCTAGATCGTTCTTTCTTGTATTATCTAATGTATGATCGCAACCAAACGATAAGAAACCAAGATATTGATCACATAATGCCGAAGTCAATCTTGGCAAATCTCAACTATGGGTGGGATGAGATAAATAGCATTAAAAACTTTCAGCTGATCGATTATGGAACCAATAGGGGAGTAAAGAACGGAAAACCATTTAAAGAATGGATGAATAATTATGTGTCTGACAAGTCTTCTTTTGTAAAAAGGCACTTGATTCCTGATGATGAAGTAATATGGGAAGAGAACAAATTTCTAGACTTTATAAAAAAAAGAGCAGAGCTAATTCTTGCTAAAATATCGAAGCATCTGCCATGAAAAAGGTATAACAAGGCTAATTCAGCCGACGCAAAAAGCCGCGCGGCTGATTAGCGCCGTTATGCTTTTTCCCGAGGAATGATCCTGTGTGATAGTTGCATTGTGCATCAAGTTGTGGTAAGTTTTAATAGATTATGATGAAAGGAGATTGATTAATGCTTAACAGCATCGAAGGCCTATATCGAAAGGGAAAAATCGAGCTGGTGGAAGTCCCCTCCGATGTTTGCGACGATACTCGTGTCATTGTCACGTTTCTTAAACCCGGCCCTATTGATTTAAGAGCCCGTGGCATTGACGAAGCACAGGCAGCAGACTTGCGTGGCCGACTGTCTACCTTTGCAGAGGATTGGGACAGCCCAGAAATGCGCATTTATGATGACTACGATGCAATTAAATCTCACATGTAAACGCGGCGATGTCGTTTTGGTGCTCTTTCCACACTCCAATTTGCGTACCGCGAAGTCCCGTCCCGCTCTCGTCGTTCAGGCAGATAAGCTGGAAACAGGATTACCTCAAGTCATCGTCGCCATGATTACAGGCAGGTTATTTCGATCCAATCACCCGAGCCGGATCACTGTCTTGCTTTCCTCACCTGAGGGCCAACAATCAGGTTTGCTGGCCGACTCCATTGTAATGACGGATAATATTGCCACTATTGCATTTTCCGAGATCGACCGTGTTATCGGAAAACTACCGATGGCCGAAGTTGATGGCGCATTACGGCATACTCTGGACCTATAAAACCATCACGTACATTTCATGGTCGGAGCATGAAATGCAGGCTGAATTGATTTGATTCTATTCTCGCACGCGTGAAAGCATAACACAACGCTGCACCGGACTGCCTTTTCTTTGGTTCTTTTTTTTGCCTTGGTTTTTGGCTATTTCTGTTCTCTTGCTTGGGCTGTCTGGTGTCACACGGCAGCCGGTGAGCCCAGTCATTGGCGGTGGCGCGTTGCGCCACCGCCAATGCGGAGCTGAGCCTTCGGCTCCCAGCGCCTGGTAGTCGCTACGCTTCGCGCCAACCAGTCACTGGAGCCGACAGTCATGGGCTTGCATGCAAGCTTCGCTTGCGGCAAGCCCACGCCTGCGGCTCAGCTCCGCATTAGGCTGCTCGCTGTGTACGACTCAGAACATGAACGTAGGGCAACAAATGACTGGCTCCTGCGCTTTATACTGAGACTAAACGAATTTCATGACAATTCCCAACGCAGAGCGTGCGGTAGTGGACATTCGGAAATTGCGCGATTACTGCCTTAATCCAGCGCATGACGAGGGCAAACACAAAGCGCGTTTATTCGCGGCGGCTGTTGGCATGACCGCCAATGACGCTGAGTACTTGCGCAACGTGCTATTACAAACGGTTAAGATACACGAGGCGCAATTAGGGCGACGTGATGAATATGGGCAACGCTACTTGGTTGACTTCATGCTCGAATGGCGCGGCAAGCGGGCAATGATTCGGAGTGGGTGGATTATCGAACATGGTTCGGTCACACCGAGATTGACTAGTTGCTACCCTTTGTGAAACCGGGAGGTGACGAATGACGAACACTATCAAACTACTTGACGTGGTGGCACTCACGGTTGACCTACCCGAATACAACCTGTGGCGAGGGCAAGTTGGGACAGTGGTTGAAGTCCTTGCGGCCGCTACTGCGTTTGAAGTCGAATTTAGCGACCGTGAAGGGCGCACTTACGAATCGCTAGGTTTGCGCCCAGATCAAATAATGATGCTACACTATGAACCGATAACTGCGCACCCGAAGCCTGTAAGGGTGCCAGCGTAGATAGTTAGTGTCCATCCACGAACCTTAATATGCTGAAAAAAAAGATAAAAAAGTCAAAGACATCGGGGTCGCCCATTCTTGACAGGAAGGGTGGCACACCGCATCATGCGTGACATTTTGCCCTTCTTTTTGGCAAGAAGTTTTTGTATGATACCAACAGCTTAGCCTAACAAAAGGATCAAGCGGACGGGAAACAGCGGATTCCTTTAAAGCGGACATCCAGGCCCGCCGCTTATTCTTGGCGTTATGCAGCTGAGAATTATCAAGCTGTTTACTTAAAACATTATTTGAAAAAGGTGTAGCCATGCAACAAGTAGCATTGGAAGAAGCCGAAATACGACTTGGAGAACTAATAGAAATGGCGGCTGAAGGCGAGGAGGTTATCATAAGAAAAGATAACGGTTCAGCATTCAAAATTATACCTTTCCCGCAAGATAAGCCATATCCAAAATTTGGAAGCGCCAAAGGACTAATCGAAATGGCAGACGATTTTGATGAGCTGATAGAGGACTTTGAAGAATACATGCCATGAAATTGTTATTGGATACACACGCATTTCTATGGTTTATAGGCGGCAATCCGGAATTAAGCGGTTATGCACGAAAGCTAATCGAAAATCTTGAAAACGAACGTCTGTTAAGCATAGCAAGTCTTTGGGAAATGTCGATCAAAGCAAGTATCGGTAAGTTAAAGCTGGAGTTGCCTTTCACAAAAATCGTTACTGACCATATTGATGGTAATGCAATAAAGTTGTTACATGTTACCCCTGAACACTTGGACACTCTAACGATATTGCCTTTTCATCACAAAGATCCATTCGACCGTCTGATAATTGTACAGGCTCAATCAGAAAATATGACGATTGTGAGCCGAGACGAAGCATTTGACAACTATGGTAAGATACAACGTATTTGGGATCGGGAAAAATAAAAAGAGGCAGCATAACCAGCGCATGGACTCCGACCGGGAAAGCCGGGACGTTTTTAGATTTTGCATAGTTTTTCATAAAACTCTCTTTTGCCTTTGCCCGCTTGGCTTTCCCGGCCGGTCATGCGCGCCGTTCGACTCAGGAGAAAATAAACTTAATGAAGCAGTTCATAATTACACCAGCGTGTGGCAAACGGTTGATTGGCAAGGCATTAGCTGTGCATCCTGCAATGTTGGATAGCCTCAAATCTGGAACAGTCGTGATTGTTGCTGGCACTACAAACGGATATGTAGCCGAAGAAATACTAATGCGCATCGACCAAGCAGAAGGCTTTGCTCGAAGGCGATTTTTCAGAGGGATTACACTTCCTTCTTCGCGACCCACAACTGAAACTGGGCGGCTCCCAGATGAAAATTCCTTTCCTGGTGACGTGATCATCGTCAACGGACTGTGGCAGAAAGGAAAAACGATTTTCGATGTTATTAACGACTTGAAGGAAGGCGATATCATCTTGAAAGGGGCCAATGCCCTTGACTTGTCGCGCAGACAAGCAGCAATATGCATTGGTCATCCGAAGGCAGGTACGATAGGCGCAACATTACAAGCCGTGACGGGTCGACGTGTGCGACTGATTCTGCCTGTAGGATTGGAAAAGCGTAGTTTCGGTGATCTGACGGATTTAGCAATTCGGTTGAACATGCCAGGGGCACAAGGGCCTCGTTTGTTACCTGTCCCGGGGCGGGTGTTTACGGAAATTGATGCGATCTCACTGCTAACCAGTGCAACCGCAGAGCTTGTTGCAAGCGGTGGCGTTTGTGGAGCAGAAGGTTGCTGTTGGCTCGCGGTTAGTGGCACGCTGGAGCAGATGCAGGCGGCAGAAAAATTATTGAAGTCGGTTTCCTCGGAACCTCCGTTTGCACTTTAACTCAATGGTTCAGCAAGGTCGAACCAGGCGCTTGAGATGGACTGGGCAAAGCCGTGCCGTTTTTGAAAAGCAGTATTTGACCGGTAGTTTTTACCTTTATCATAGTTTTTCGGTTATCGTTGCCCAGCCACTCAGCTCTATGTTGGAAAGCCTTCGAGCCATCCATGAGGCTTCCGGGTTAATTATTCGTTCTTAATCCCTACCATTTCCTCTTGTCGAGGCATTTCACAGCAATTCTCATTATGGAATTTAACAATATTTTTCAATTATTCTAAATAGTTGATAGCCTGGTAATTTTTTGCAGGCTCTATTCGCGTTTCAAAAAATACAGAAAATCCGCAAAAACAAGAGAAAATCCGACTTGCTTAAATTTAATTAAAACTCACAACCTTTTGAAATTCCATTAAATATTCCATAATGAGAATTGCTGGGCATTTCAGCCTGCCCTTGACAATTTGTCCTTCATATGCGACAATGTCTTTGTGGAATACGAAATCAATACAACAAGTATTTTTGATAACTGGTTGACTGGGATTAAGGATACGCAACATCGGGCAAGGATTATCAGTCGTTTTGACCACATTCAACTGGGCAACTTTGGAGA
>JAYENE010000019.1:0-6217 GCA_034721935.1 Thermodesulfobacteriota bacterium | reverse complement strand
CGACTAACCATCTGGAACCCAGGTGGTCTGCCTCTGGGTATTACCATGGAAGATCTTTTTAAACCTCATGGGTCTGTTCTCAGAAACAAGGGAATTGGCGCCGTTTTATATGACATGGGGTTAATCGAACAATGGGGCAGCGGCATCGGCAAAATGCTGAAATTGTGTACAAACGCAGGAATTCCGGCACCTCATTTCGAAGAATATCAGAGCGGCTTCTTTGTGGAATTCAGAAAGAATATTTACACGGAGGAATATTTACGCAAACTTGGGTTGAATGAAAGGCAGATCAAAGCGGTGGTGTATGCAAAGAAAAATGGAAGGATTACAAATAAAAACATTCAAGAACTATTCAAAGTATCTAGAGAAACAGCTACCCGAGACCTTATTTTCCTTTTAGAAAAAGACATATTGCTAAGTTCCGAAATTAAGGGAGCCGGAACATATTATGTATTGAAATAATTGCGTCATAATTGCACCAATTGCACCATTAATGCGTCATGATTGCGCCAATTAAGAGCAAAGAATGGGTTGAACAGAACCAGGCGGAAAAATGATTATGATACATTTAATGGCATTAAAAACGGCGCGGAAACGGCTGGAGGCAAAACCTGCATAGTGTAAACGGCAATATTATAAACTTCCGCTTTGATGTTTTATGTGTAATACAGAATACAAATGATATCAACTGGATAAAACCGGATATCGAGGGCATCAATTTGGAGTTATGAACGTTCTGCACGAACGTCCCCTTGGCCCTTCCGTTGAAGAAGTTCAACCTGCGGCCGGAGCAGGATGGTGAAACAAAAACGGATGTTTTGGACAGATTTTTAAGTAATGCGTTTGCAGTTGAATGACGGCGGAATTATGATTTGCGATATTTGTGGGCAAAAAGGCGCCAGAACTCGCCATATAACGCGTAGTTACGGCAAAGGTGATAATTTGCTTCTTATTGAGAATGTTCCTGTGATCAACTGCCCTCATTGTGGAGAAAGTTATCTCACAGCGGAAACGCTGCACGAAATTGAACGTATCAAACTACATCGTAGGAATTTTGCAACCAAACGTGCTATATCTGTCACTGGTTATATGTTAGGGCATCAATCTCAAAGCAAGAAGCAAGCGAAGTCGTTCCACACGGACGGCTAAAAGCGGTGGCCTTTTTGAAAGATGGTAGACTTTAACAAACATTTGAGCATATTAGAACAGATAGTCATGTATCTGTTGCCGATAGGTTATGTACAAGAAAACAGAAAAAAATAAAATGATAATTTTAATATTACATGCTAAGGTGTTATCAAATATAAACTGGAGATCAAAATGACACCATCTGATTTAATAAAACAGCTTTTTTTATTCTTCAATAGTAAAGATGATGAAGCATTTCTATGTGCCGCTCGGGAGTATATAGAACGAGAAAAGCGAAAAAAGCATAATATTGTGGCAAGGGAGCTTGAAAAAGCTCTCTATGATGCAAATGTATCCAAGGTCTCAGTTGCAGAGCGGCGGTTCAAAAGTAGTATGCCAATTCCACGGGATACAGAAAAAGGTTTTCCTCTTCTTGAAATAAAGCATTTTGATGATAATTTGGAAAATCTGATACTTTCGCAGGGCACAAAAAATCAGCTTGAACAGGTAGTCAGAGAATTTAAAGATGCTGATATTCTGGCTACATATAATCTCAACTATAAAAAGAAAGTTCTGCTCTGCGGAAAGCCTGGAACCGGCAAAACGTTCTCTGCACAGATAATCAGTTCAATATTACATATTCCTCTAATCTATATTCGATTTGATGCCATTATTTCATCCTATCTTGGAGAAACTGCCACGAATCTTAGAAAAGTCTTTGACTATATTCAAAATGGCACCTGGATAGTTCTTTTTGATGAGTTTGATATTATTGGCAAGAATCGTGATGACAGCCACGAACACGGCGAAATTAAACGGGTGGTAAATAATTTTTTACAGATGCTCGATAATTTCAACGGCAGCAGTATTATTTTGGCGGCAACTAATCATCAGTACATGCTTGACCCAGCCATCTGGCGACGATTTGACGATGTAATTTATTATGAACTTCCAGATACTAAGACAAGACAAAAACTGTTTGAACGCTATTTGCGCCCCATGAAGCGGGATGATGATATTGACATAATTAATGCAGCAAAAAAAACAGAGAAACTTTCTCCATCAGATATAAAAATGATAGCCGAAGAGGCAATGAAACTTACAATTATTGATTCCCGCAACAGTTTATCTATGCCGGATTTAATGGCGGCTATTGATAGATTTATTAAGCGTGAAAATGTAAAACAAAACACTGTGGGAGATGAATAATGAACTCATACGAACATCTCTCTTTGCCGGTTTATAATGCTGATACTGAGAGACAAAAACGGGGTGGCGGAGGTGGCTTTACAATTCCTGCAGGAAGAAATAAAAGTGAATTTTCCCAAACAGCATCTCAAAAAGCTGATGCAATCGCCACTTCATTTCAGGAGATTAAAAGAAAATTTTCCGGTAAAATAAATCCATCTCTGATTTATGAAATAGAGATAAATCAAAGTGTTGCGCCTGAAGGATTTGAAAAAACACTGGCATCTATGGGTATTCATGTGCTTTCAGTTGCTGAGAATAAAAAAGGATATTGGATCGTTTTCAGTGATGATGAAGATTTGGCTATATTTAAGGAAAAACTTTCAACTTACGGTTCTGATGAGGGCTTCAAGTATGATTTTTTCAATGCAATAGAATCTTTTCGAGATATTCCAAGAAAGGAGAAAATAGGAAAGTCATTAGCAGAGAAACCTCTCGGAGACACTCCTGAGTTCATTGATATTGAATTGTGGAAAATGGGAAATCCGCAGAAGAATGAGGATTTCATAACTGAATTAAAAACCACTTACTCTGATTTGTCAATTTTTAGAATAACAGATAAGCTTGTAACTAAATCGTTTGTGCTTTTGCGGGTGAAGCTTAACGGAAAAATCTTTAACGAAATAATTGAGCTCAAAGAAATAGCTAGAGCTGATCGCCCTTTCGTTCCTGCCTTCAATCCATTTGAATATAGAAGTATTGATATTTCTGAAATAGAACTAAATGCTCCGGATGAAAACGCAGCCGGTATTCTAATCATCGATTCCGGCATTATCTCAAATCATCCTCTACTGGAGAAGTGTGTTGGCGGGGAAGAGAATTTTCAAATAGGTGAAAATGAGACTCAAGATACTGCAGGACACGGAACCGCACTTGCCGGTTGTGCCGCTTATGGTGATCTTGAGAAGTGCATCGAAGATAAGTACTTTGATCCTTCTAACTGGATATTTTCCGCAAAAGTGATGTATTCGGAAAGAGATGTTAATGGCGATACTGTAAACGCAACTTACGATCCTGATAAACTTATTGAGCATCAATTTAAGGATGCGGTTGAGAGTTTTCTCTCAAACCACGAATATCACATAAAGGTTGTGAATATTTCTTTTGGGAACATGGATGAAGTTTGGCATAAAAATTATACCCGCCAGCTTCCGCTTGCAGCATTGATTGACGAGCTTGCCTATGCATATCCTGGAGTGACATTTATTGTCTCTGCCGGAAATCAGCACCCGCTTAAAATTTATAATTCCATCAGCGAGATAACAGGCAATTATCCTAAATATTTGCTTGAAAATGAAGACTTTAAAATTATTAATCCCGCTACTTCAGCGCTTGCTATTACCGTTGGCTCAATAGCAGATCAAATAAAAATTGAAAAAGAAAGACATGGCGCAGAGCAGATAAAAACAGCGATTGCCAATGAGTATCAACCATCTCCATTTTCAAGAACCGGTCATGGCATAAATAGTATGGTAAAACCTGAGCTTGTTGAATATGGCGGCAATCTGATTCTTTACAAAAATTATGGCCGTATTTCTGAAGATACCGGAGGTAAAATAGCGCTGTTAAATAATCAAACAACAGAAAATATTATCAGGTTTGATTATGGCACCAGTTTTTCGGCTCCAAAAGTTGCTTGCCTTGCTGGAAGAATAGCAAATAAGTTTCCACATAAATCAGCAAACTTTATTAATAATATGCTGCTTATCGGCGCTGATTATCCATTTGTGCCGGATAAGCATTTTTATGGCTCAAAAAATAAAAACAATGCCTTAAAAGAACATTTATCAGTATGTGGGTTTGGTGTTTCCGATTATGATAGAGCTGTCAACTCTTTTGATAACAGAGCTGTTCTATTTGATGAAGGGCGGATTGGCTTGAATCAAATAAAAGTTTACTCACTGCAACTGCCTGAAATATTTTTTTCAGAAGCAGGAAAAAAGAAGATCACAGCAACTCTAACCTTTAACCCTGAAACCCGTTCCACCCGTGGAGACAGCTATCTTGGCAATCGGATGGAATTTCATCTCTTTCATTCAGTGAATCCTCAGGTATTAGTGGAAAAATATGGGATAATTTCAGAAGATACAGAACGAAAAGGCGTACCAGACGATATAAAAAAATTTGAGATTGATGATTTTTTCCCTGGAGCTAACACAAGAAAAGCAGGCTGCCATCAAAAAGCGTGGAAGGAGTATAAGAGAGAACCAAAAAGAGTGCCATCTTCGCCAATCTCTTTAGTTTTGTTGAATTTCAACAAATGGATAAACGATGAAAATCGTATTCAGGATTATTGTATATCTGTCACCTTTGAGCATGAAAAAGAAAATAAGCTTTATAATGCGATAAGAACAAACATCCAACTTAGAGCAAAGGTTCGACAAATCCGGTAATTTTACTTGTTGCAAAATATGTGGCGGCACATAATAGACTAAAAAAGCTGTGGCGTTTTATTATCGCAATTATAATTCTGTTTATAATGTTAATTCTTCATTTTTGTGACAGCTACTCAGCATATCTGAAACCACGGCAAGAGGCGATTGGGGGATTTTTTTAATGGCAAATAATGGAAAGATAAAAGAGCTTGCCAATTTTATCTGGAGTATTGCGGATCTGTTGAGGGGAGATTACAAACAATCCGATTATGGGAAGATCGTACTTCCTTTTACCGTTTTGCGAAGGCTCGACTGTGTTCTAAAACCTACCAAGCAAAAAGTCCTCGATTATCTTCCGAAATTAAAATCCATGAAGATTAAAAATACCGAGCCGGTGCTTAACAAAGTTGCCGGTTTTAATTTTCACAATAAAAGCAAATTGGACATTGAGAAGCTGAAGGCTGATCCTGATAATATAGCCGCAAATCTAAGAAACTATATAAATGGGTTTTCCAGCGGCGGCAGGGAAATAATTGAATATTTCAGTTTTAATGATCAGATCACCCGCCTTGATGAGGCTAATCTGCTGTTTATGGTTGCAAGCCGTTTTAGTGAAGTGGATCTTCATCCTGATAATGTTTCGAGCATTGAAATGGGGTATGTCTTTGAGGAACTTATCAGGAAATTTTCTGAATTATCAAATGAAACTGCTGGGGAGCATTTTACCCCTCGCGAAGTGATCAGGTTAATGGTCAACATCCTGTTTTTAAATGACAGGGAGATTCTGACCAAAAAAGGTATTGTAAAAACAATGTACGATCCGGCATGCGGAACCGGAGGGATGCTGTCGGTGGCGGAAGACTATTTGCGTGATCTTAATCCCCGCGCCCGGTTGGAAGTTTTCGGCCAGGAGGTGAATCCTGAATCATACGCGATTTGCAAATCCGATATGCTTATCAAGGGGGAGAATACGGCCAACATCAAATTTGGTAATTCCTTTACCATGGACGGTCTGGAATCGGAAAAATTTGATTATATGCTTTCCAACCCTCCTTTTGGAGTTGAGTGGAAAAAGGTTCAGGCTCATGTCAAAAAAGAGCATGACACAAAAGGCTTTGGGGGACGATTCGGTGCCGGACTTCCCCGCATCAGTGACGGATCTTTTTTGTTTCTGCAACATATGATCTCCAAGATGAAACCGACCAACAACGGCACCCGGCTCGGCATTGTCTTTAACGGTTCGCCTCTTTTTTCCGGCGGCGCCGGAAGCGGAGAGAGTGAAATCCGAAAATGGATCATTGAAAATGATATGCTGGAAGCCATCATCGCCATGCCGGACCAGCTTTTTTACAACACCGGCATATTTACTTATGTCTGGATTTTAACAAACCGGAAGCCGCTTGAACGTAAAGGAAAAATCCAGGTGGTCAATGCTGTTTCATTTTTTGAAAAGATGAGCCGGAGCC
>JAYENE010000018.1:0-6238 GCA_034721935.1 Thermodesulfobacteriota bacterium | reverse complement strand
CTGATGCATCCCGCCTGACTGCGTTGCGAAAATTCTGAATATGCTTGATATTCATGCTTTTTCGCGCCTTGTCAGCCGAGCGCCTCAACACCTGAAATTGCGAACTTATTTTTTGCCGAACCCTTAATCAAATATCATTATTTTTTGTGCCTGGTTTATAAATTACTTTTTTCTCTGTGTTCTCTGCGATCTCTGTGGTAAAAAAGTCCGATTGTCCGCAAGCTCTCAGGCAACAGCCAATTGGCGAACTTCCTTATGAATTTTCTTATAGAGGGTATCCTCGGCAATGTCGAGATCATAGTCCATCTGCAGGCCAAGCCAGAAGGAAGGGGAATTGCCAAAGTAAGTGCCCAGGCGAAGAGCTGTGTCTGCCGTGATGCTTCTTTTCTCATGAATGATCTCGTTGATTCTGCGAGGAGAGACGCCAAGGTCTCTACCAAGTTGATTCTGACTGATGTTCATCGGTTTGAGGAATTCCTCAAACATAATCTCGCCGGGATGTATTGCTGGTATTTTTCTCATTATATCACCTCAATGATAATCAACAATCTCAACATTGTATGCATTTCCATCTTGCCATTATCAAGCACACTGTAATACAAAGTTCTGTTATAGCCAAGCAGAAAAACGCACAGGCAGGCCAGAACAACGGTTAAGTGATGTACTTGGACTTTTTTACAAATTGGGATTTGAATTGACAATTTGTAAAAATACAGCTTTCCATTCACGTTTTGCGAGGGTTACTGTTTGAGAGTTGGGTTGTTATATTTTTTACCAGGTGGAAGGCTTTCGAATTGTTGTGCCAGGGATTAGGTCTGGTAATTGAGATATAGCTAATACGCCTTTTCTTACTCGTTTATTGAAATTAGCGTATTGCATGAGTTCTTTTGAAGGATGGGTTTTATGCGGCGTAATTAGTCCGATCATCTTTTTGTGTTGAAATTTTACAAGCTTAAGAGATTCAGCTAAATCACTATCATTTGATACAACCACTGCGCAATCATATAAATCAAGCCATGCGTCATTTAAAAGATGTAGCGCAAGATTGACGTCAGAACCTTTTTCTTCTGTTTTTATTACATTGACAAATTTTATATTTTTACCGAAAAGATTTTTATCGATTGGATATGCTAACGGTTTAAAAACATTATGGCTTAAAAACTCACCATAATGTATAGAGATTTCAGGTAGATATTTTTGCAATGCTCTGAGAAAAGTTTTTTGCCGTATTGGTTGGCCGGGATCAATTTTACCTGTAACTTTAGCAGTAAAATATTTAATCGACAGAATTTTGTGTTTTGAGTCGAGAAGATGCTCAAACAATTTTTTAAAATCCAACCATTTGTACGGCGTATCTTTGACGGCACCATAATAAAAGTTAAATCCGTCAATGTAAATGTAAGTTCTCATAATTATTATGCTTATAAAAAAAAGCAGGGGTCGCCGAAGCGACCCCGCACCCTAGGTCGAAACCATAGGGGAAATTTATTTAATCTTTTTTAATTTTTAAACATTTAATTTGGTTTAGTCAAGAAAAATAATTATACAATTATGTGGTAAATATTGCAGACATTGCTGCGTCAAAAACCTGCTCAACAGTGATCTGTTTCATGCAGTCAATTGTGTTGCACTGTCTTTTAAAGCATGGGCTGCATTCAATGTCTGCTCTTATAATTTTATGGCCCTCACCAAATGGGCCGGTTCTCCACGGCGCTGTAGGCCCGAAAAGAGCCACAACAGGCGTTCCAACGGCTGCGGCCAGATGCATTGGCCCTGTGTCGGTTGAAACAACGATGGATGTTTTTTCGTAAAGCGCAGCCAGTGTTTTCAAATCGGTCTTGCCGGAAAGGTTGGCGGCCATGGCTTTCATATTTGAAATAATATCCTCGATTGTTTCGCTATCTTCCTGGGCTCCTGTAAAAAATACATCAGCATTTGCCTGCTTGACCAGCCTGTCTGCAAGGTTTGCAAATTTCAGATTATCCCAGAGCTTTGTTTCCCATTTAGCCATTGGATTTATTGCAACAAGCAGCTCAGATGTTTTTATGCCGCAGTGCATCAGTAGATCATTTGCCGCATTGCGATCCTGGTCTGAAACCGGAACATTAAACACAACTTCACGCGATTGAATCCCTAAGGGTTCTAAAAGCATCATCCCTCTGATCAGAGCGTGAACCTCCATATCAACCGGCTTAATGCGTTCATTTAAAAAAATATAACTGTACTCCTGGTGCTGCATGCCTTTGTCAAAACCGATTTTCCGCCCTCCACTGGCCAGTCCTATTAAAACCCCGCTTTTAAGCAGGGCCTGAAAATCGAGTATTATGTCGTATCTGGTATCGCGCAGATGCTTAACAAAACTGCAGACTTCTCTGAAATTTTTAACACAGGAACTCCCGGCAAGCCCTTTAAGCCATGTTTTTCTTTTTGAAACAATTATTCTGTCAAGCGCTTTATGTCCTTTGATAACGCTATATGCCGCTTCTTCCACCAGCCATGTAATATGAGCATCAGGATACTGTTTTCTGATGGCATTCAGAGCTGGAAGGGTATGGATCACATCACCGATGGCGCTTAATTTTACAATGAGTATGTTCACAAAATTTCCATTACTTTTATTTTTTCACCGCCCGCTTCGCTCAAGATGCAAAGATCGCAGAGTAAGATGATTTTTCCTTTGCCGTTGAGAGGACGGCAAAGGAAAACTATTCAGCGGCTTTGCTGCGTAATAGTTTAACTTCAATGCACTGTTATCATTGTGTTGCAATTACGAGTTGCCCATGCCCCAGAAAGGTGATTCTTTTTGTTTTCCGCCCTCTCAGCGGAAAGCAAAATAAAGATAAACTCTGCGTTCTCTGCGCCTTTGCGGTTAGCTATTATAAAAAATGATCTACCAATAAAAATCAGAGTCTTTGAATCCATTTTTTAAACATAACGTCCTGTATATTATATCTCTCGTTTTTTGATATTATATCCTTCTTAATCAGGCTATCCAATGCCTTCGATATTTGAGATCCGCTTTTTAAACCCGCTCTTTGAATAGCATCTGCATAAAATATATCTTTGCCATCATTTTGAATAATAAGCTTTAATGTCTTTTTCTGATTTAATGTCAAAAAATCCCAAAGATTCAAAAATTCATTCTCATGCCGATCTATAAGCTGGGTTTCAATTTTACTGATAAGTTCCATGTTCAATTCTTTTTCATCCCATAAATGAAAAAAGAACTGCTGAATATACATTGGATGATTTTCACAGACTCTAACCACTCTTTCGATCAATTCTTTATCAATATCAACTTTTTTTTCGGCAAAGAGTTTTTTCACCCACGAAACATAATGGCTGGTTGCAATTTTCTCCAGAGGATAACTTTCAGCCAGCTTGTAAAAAGCTCTGCTGCTGGAACTAAACATTTGTGACAGGATGTGCCTTTGGCTGCCGGCAAATATATAACAAACATCTTTATGCTTCTGGATTATTTTTCTTAATCTTTTTTCAAACTCATCAACCGCATAATTGGAAATTTCCTGAAACTCATCAAAGACAACCACTATCTTTCTCTTTTTTGAATAATCGGCAACAACCTGCATTACTTCTTCCAATAATAAACTTTTGTCACCTGAATCAAAAGCAGGTGTTATGGTGGGCAGATTTGTTGCAGGATCAACTGAAAAGCTGAATCTTGCTGAGCGGAAAATATTTTTTGCAAGATTTAAAAGCTTTTCAACTCTGGACTCTATTTGTCCAAAACTTCCAAACATGGCAGAAATAAAGTCTTTTTCAGTTAAAGTTCCGTATAGATCAATATAGATTTTCCATATACCGCTTTTCTTTTCATCAAGTTTTTTAAAAACCTGATAAATAAGGGAGGTTTTTCCAAATCTTCTGTGTGAATAAAGCAGAACATTTTGAGAATTATTTATGTATTTCAGCAAATCGTTTTGCTCTTTTTTGCGATTGCAAAAAGAATCACCACTAACAATACTGGTGTATGAAAAAGGGTTATTCATTTTTCACCTCAAGTTAGTTATAACTATGTAAACTATATAATACATCTTTGGTGAAATGGCAAGCTGAATTTTACAAAAGTTCCTTTACAACTTCAAAGACCATATTAACGTCTATCTGATCCATGCACTTTAAATGACTTTTGGGACATTCCGGCTTTAAACATGGGCTGCAATCGATTGGAACGCGCACAATTTTGCTGTTTAAGCCTTTCGGCCCTGTTGTAATGGGATTTGTGGAGCCGAATATGGCAATCAAAGGAATATCAAGAGCGGCCGCGACATGCATTAAGCCTGAATCGTTTGTAATAAAGAGATTGCACATATTTATCAAGGCTATTGCCTCTTCAAGTCTGGTTTTGCCGCAAAGGTCAACCAGAGGATGCTGCATCATCTGTGAAATTTTGCGCCCAAGTTCTCTGTCTCCAGGACCGCCAAAAACAAGTATGTCAGCTCCAAAAACTTCATGTATTTTATCAGACAAAGCAGCGTAACGTTCCGGAAACCATTGTTTAGCCGGACCAAAAGTGGCGCTCGGGTTGATTCCAACCAATCTATCTGCCCCTGATATGCCATGTTCTTTTAGAATTTCAACAGCACGCTTTTGAGACTTCTTATTCACAACAAGATCCATGCCCAGGCCGTCTGTATCCAGACCTACTCCCTGAAGAATGCCTAAGTAATATCCGGTTTGATGTATCTTCTTGATTTTAGGCGTACAGGAAACAGAGTGGGTCAATAAAAAACCTCTTGCATCTGTATTGTACCCGATTCTACATGGAATGCCGGCAAAAAATGTAATAAGGGCGGCTTCAAAGGCGTTTTGCAGCAGGATTGCCGCATCAAAACTGTATTGTTTCAGATCTTTTGCAAGCCGCATTTTACCAACCATCCCCTTATGCTTTCCTGCTTTATCATATATCAACAGGTTGTCCACATAATGGCTGTCTGAAAAAACAGGCGCAACCCATGGCTTGGTTAATATGCTGATCTGGGCATCAGGAAAATTTTTCCGGATTGCACGGACAGCAGGCGTGGTCATGACGGCATCGCCAATCCAGTTAGTTGAACGGATAAGGAGTCGCTTGATATTTTTTAGTTGTATTGGTTTTATCGCCATTTTTTATAGAACACGGATGACACGGATTATACTGATTTTCACAGAGTTGTCTAAATAAGTTAAGTCCGCATTATCCATCAATTAGCTTGTATTGATTTTTTTCTGTCATTGGTAAATATTGCCCGTTTAAATGCAGGAGTTTTGCCAAAATTTAATAAAAGTCCCACCTCTTTGTCTGTAGCTTTTAAGTAGTTTATTAATTGAATTTTATGTTCTTCCTTTAAACTCTCTGCTGCTTTGAGTTCTATGAGGAGTTATAAACCTTAAAAAAGGCCTTGATTATCTTTTCGGTTAGTTCTGAATATAACATATTTCTCCTTTTTTATAGAACACGGACGACACGGATGACACGGATTTTCATGGAGTTGCTTAAATAGTTTTAAACTTTGTTCTATCCGTGCCTTATCCGTGCAATCCGTGCAATCTGTGTTCTATTTCTCTTTGTTTCGTGGCCATTGGCAGTATGGTTTTGTCTTCCAGCGTTGATGAACCCAGAACCATTGATCAGGGTATTGACGGATAAAGTCTTCTATAATTCTGTTGTACTGCTGCGTGTTGGACTCCAGATCCTTTCTAATATCTTCTGTTTTTATCAAAGGAACTTCCGATCCGAATTCGGCCCTGAATCCTGATTTTTCACGCACTAAAAAAACCGGGATAACAGACGCTTCGGTTCTGCGTGCTAAAAGCGCCATGCCTTTGTTTGTGCATGCCCTGTGGCCAAAAAAATCGACAAAAACCCCTTCATACCAGTCAACATTCTGATCCATTAACATTCCAACAGCTTTACCATATTTCAGGCTTCGCAGAATTTTTTTCATCGAACGGGCAGCAGGAATCAATTCTGCGCCAAAACGGCCTCTGGCCATGACAAAAAACTGATCCAGCGGAAAAAAATCAAGGGGCCGATACAGAACATTGACCGGATAGCCGGCCATAGCCATAATAATCGACAACAGCTCCCAGTTCCCAATATGAGCGGTAAGCAGCAACACACCTCTGCCTTTTTCGTATGCATTTCTGTAATTAGACAATCCCAGGATGTTAAAGTACTTTTGAAAGTCTTTGCTCTCAAGCCTCAAAGACCACCCGATCTCAAAAATAATCTGCC
>JAYENE010000017.1:0-6303 GCA_034721935.1 Thermodesulfobacteriota bacterium | reverse complement strand
CGTTGAGGCGCTCGGCTGACAAGGCGCGAAAAAGCATGAATATCAAGCATATTCAGAATTTTCGGAACGCAGTCAGGCGTGATGCATCGGCGCCTGAAATGTGAAGTTATTTTTTACCGAGCCCTTATCCCCATATTCGCAAAATATCTGCAAAGCGCAGTTGCAACAATACTTTTCCCCACCTCTGAACCTGTTCCAAAAACAGCTAAACATGTGACTTTATCCATATCTTCGATCTTTGATTTCAAATCACTTAACATTTACCAAACTAAAGTTCAGAAAACTGCATTTCCAAATTATCTTTCATGCCTATCATCATACTCTGTTACCCAACATCCCAGCAGCCCTAAAATCAGAGCAGGAAAACCCACTGAGGCTAAGTGGCTGTTTCCCGAAGAAAGCCATGTCATGGGCTGTCCCATTACCGGTAGAAGGCCTAATGTGTTCCCCCAGGAAATACTCCACTGAAGGATGTGTATCACAACCAACCCCTGTATGACGAAACAAAGCACAATACCGGCCTGGCGTTTGGCATAATCCCCTGATAAAAACAAGGCTTTACTCCCTGCATGCGACAGAAGGAAAAGATAGCACATCTGAACACACAATAATGCTATGCCGGCAACCGCACCGAATTTATAGAGAAAAAAGCTCAATGCAAAATCGTCCTGCACGGCAGGAAGATCGTTTCCGTCTTCATTTAAACCAAACCATGACCCCTCCGCTCCAAACCAGCCGCCATGCCCAGCCAGACGCATTGCATTAATGACCTGCGCTCCACTGAAAGGATGGTTCTCAGGCTTGCTCCAGGTGGCAAAACGATCATGCTGAGGCAGCCATGTCCAATCCTGCGGATTCGTATAGATGCTGTATGCAGCGATAATTATGATGAGTATGGCCAGTAATATGCCGGAGCGTATGCACCGCTGGGCGGTAAAGAAGTTTTGTTTCCTGCCGTCACACTTACTCGTTGAAATTTTCCACAACCAAAACAACAAAAACGCCAGGATAATCAGCACCGGAGAGATATCCTTGATCCAGATAAGAGAAACAATGGCTGTGAGGGTCATGAGCGCAAGGATGAATCCCATGTCCAGGATCATCATCAGCTTGCCGCGGAAATGTCTTCTCCTCGACATTGCAGGATTGGATCGTATATCCCAGATGTCCATTGCTGTAAATGCTGCGAGGACAACCAGCACAAGTTTCATCAACTCTGAGGGTTGAAACATGCCAAAGCCCTGCTCATCTCCACGGATAGCCATCACCAAAAGAAGTACAATGACAAAAAGATAGACAAAAAATCTCAGCCATACCACCACTCGTGTAAAACGATTATCATCTCCAACAAGAGATACAAAGCCAAGCAATGTTCGGCCCTGGATATTGCCCAATATGCCGATTAACCAGCCACATAGCGAGACGTAGAATGCCTGTTTCCAGGCAAACATTCCCCAACGAGTGTTATCGGCCCCTGCAAAAAGCTGGAGGTGAAGAATAACTCCGGTCCCTGCCAGGAAGATGGCCAATATCCATATCCATCCGGCGGTTTTGTTGAGCTTGTTGTTGGCAAAAAGGATCCAGGTCGCCCAGACCCAGATCGCCCAGCAAAGCCCCAGCATCCATGATATATCAATTGAGGTCCCGGCTGCATTAGCCAGAAAAAGCGCTGAAAAGAGCACACAGGAAAGATAGAGGGAATAGTGAGCCCTTGTCTCATAATAAGACGTGAAGTGCCAGATGAGTATTGCCAGGAGAATGCCTGACAATAGTCCGATTGACGTTTTCATCTTGTGATCTGCGATCCATTCCAAAAGCGGCTTTCCAGAGCCGATCCAGGAACCCGCGGCATAGGTAGCCGTCAACCCGCCTTTCAGTTGAGAGAGTTTTTCAGAAGAGCTGAAAACATCGATTTTGGACACGGGGATTAGCTCCAGAGTCTTTTCGGCTGGTTTGACGATGTAATAGGTCTTGCCGATGACCAGCCTCAAAACCTTGCCTTGCGCACCCTCAATGGGAAGCCACTGGTCGTGGAAGCTCAGAGGCATTTCCACGCCATACTTATGCAAAAGCGCCTTTCTTTCTTCACCAGGTGCAAGAAAAAACAGCCGCGGCTCCAAACGATCCATGCTCCTTTAGAGGGAATGCTTTTCATTGCCCATTGGTTGTTGAGATTGATGCTTCCACCAAGGGAAAAAAGAGTTTCTTCGTCCTTGAAACCGCGGAAGTTCCACCTTTGCCTCTGTTTGAACAGGTTCCACCAGCTTGCCGGATAGACGGTTTGATCTTTAAGAAACAGCATTCCGTTCCGCCATTCGGCAGTATTGCCGGTTGTAGGGCTGGTTAGAAATATTGTATCAACGGAAACAGCAGTGACTTTCAGCAGGTTGTGTCCGAGCTGGATTTCATCGTTTTTCTCCAGGGGAAGACGTTTAAGAAACAAGGTGTCCCGCTTATCTGTCTTGACATCGACTTTTTTACTCGGAGAAATGTTTGCGATTTGCCATACATCGTCTTGATACTGCACCGCCAGGTGATGCCGGTCAGCCGAGCGGATACCGGAACGCTGGCCGAGTTCGCCTGCGCCAAAGGTGGGAGTTGCGCTCGTGGCGGAAACACGCAGCGAAGATAGCCGTGTGACAGGCTGTGATCCGTTAACGGCTATATATCCAAGAAATGCGAAGAGCAGCAGGAGAATGTATGAAAGAGTTGTTTTTTTCATTGGTAACCGTTCACGGGTTCAGAGTTAACCTAAGGGCTCGGCAAAAAATAACTTCACATTTCAGGCGCCGATGCATCCCGCCTGACTGCGTTGCGAAAATTCTGAATATGCTTGATATTCATGCTTTTTCGCGCCTTGTCAGCCGAGCGCCTCAACACCTGAAATTGCGAACTTATTCTTTGCCGAACCGGCTACCAACGTAAGGCGGGACAGTATGCAAATTCAATCAGTAGGGGCGGGTTTGAAACCCGCCCCTACTGATTGATTGTGAAATTGCTATAAGGGCCAAAATGGCGAAAAGAGTCCCGCTTTATGTTGGTAGCCGCCGAACCCTAAGAGCGCCATGTAGTTGCCATATTTTCGGATTTCTTCCCAAAAGCCTTCCTCCATATCCTGGGGTAATTTCATAAGCCAGTCGATAAACCGAAAAAGATTTATCAGATCAATGCGGCTAAACTTGTCGGATTAAATTTCCCATCCAATGGCCTTTACCTGTACCTTTATACCATCAATTTCATGTTCGCCCGAAAGTTTTTCCAGCACATCTTCTTCTGTCACCGGCACAAATAGAGCAATCGTCACCTCATCCAGTTCCAGGCTTCCGGCGTATTCGGCTGCCTGTTTTCTGGACCTTTTGAGTTCGGAAAAATCAACAAAGCTTTTTACCTCAATTATTCCCTGTTTTTCATTGCATCGCAGATGTAGATCAACCTTCCCGTTTCCGGTAGGAAATTCAGGGCTGATCACACATCGTCTACCTATCGCCTCTTTCAACCAGGCGTAAAGATGAAAGTGTCCCACAGCTTCGGTCAGGTGTAAATCCGCTCGCCGGGGCTGTTCTTTCCAGGGGTTAAGTCCCCTTATCTTGAGCCGATCCAGATAATCTATATACCGCCGGAGCAGGGGGGGAAGGTTTAGCGCCTGTCTTTCAAATATATCTGATAAGTCGTCTAAAGGGTCAAGGACAAGAATGGGCGTACGGTCACCAATAAGGTCATATGTCATGGCATTGTACAAACAGGCTTGAACAAAGGGAGAAGCGAAACGGCACACAAATTTTCTTCTTCCCATGGAATCGATAATGCTATTCTCATCGATAATTCCATTCAGGTAAAGATAACTGCACCAGTCTGTACGGATGTTAAAGGGCATATCGGACTTGCTGAACAGTTCCACTACATAATTGGCATACATGCCTTGAGCTTTCTTAATAAGATTTAATATAGTATTGTTCCACTCCTTATGCAGGGCTGCTTCAAACACATGGTCCCATATCGCCACATCTAAAACGTTCCCTTTTCCCGGGTTATATTTTTCGGTCAATAATTCCCCGAACCACGACACGAGACCGGGCTGTCCCCGTGTTGATTCAAAAACATTTTCAACAACCCCAGGTTCAATAGTTTGACCGCTCTCGTTCTGATATTGCTGATAAAGCTCCTCCACCTCTTCTCGGCTGAAATTGGGAACATGCAAGGAACGCTGGATGTTAAAGGGCGAACCGCGAAGACTCTCAACACCCAGCACCGCCCGAACGCCGATAAGGGCCAGACCGTGAAGCATATAACTATCATGCTTAAGATACATGTCACGAAACAAGGTTACGAGCCGGTCTATGACTTTTGGAGGGAGACTGTCAAATTCATCGATAAACAAGATAACCGGGCGGTTAAAAATATCTTTCCTTTGTGAAAACAAATCTTTTAGATTCTCCCAGCTTTCAGGAGGCGAGTGCATATCGATCTTGAAAGTTTCCCAAACAAGTTGAGGAACCTTTTTCAGAAATATTTCATCGGGATCACCTTCTTTTATCACAACACCCTGAACAGACATGGTGCCGACGATAAATCTATCGCCATAATGGTTTTCTATTTCTTTTTTTACCTGCCGCATCAGCCAGGTCTTGCCGGTCTGACGAGGCGCCCAGATTGTGAAATAATGACCGCCTTCTTCAGAATCACCGACAAGGCTTTCAAAACATGTCTTAACCAGGGCCTTGCGAGGCACGGCAAAGTGCCTTTTCTCATTGACCGGCCCGTAAGAATGAAATCGTCTCATTATTTTTTCCTCCCCCATGATATCCCCCATCAAATAATCCACCACGGGATGACTACAGCGTTTTCTGAAAGCTGTTGTGGTTTTTCTACAGAGCAGATGAGCAGACCCTGGTGAATCCGTTCATGTGGGAAACAGGCACGAAATGAAGCAAAGCCTCTTGTATCTTTGCGAGTAGGATTACTCATGGCAGCATGCCGTTGTCATCATGCAAAGTCTCTTTTGTCTTTATATGCGCCATTACAACAACTGCAAACGGAAACCCAGTTTATAACACTATTGCAGTTCAGCCTGTAGCCAATTGAGGTATTTTTTTCAGGTTTCTCAAATTGACTAAGGCGATGTGTTGTCAAATCATAGGCGGCTTGCGCGTTCATCCAAAACTCTGCGCTCATGCCAAGCGCCGCTTCCAGAAGTTGGGCCATTCTGGGTGAAACGCCCCGCTTCCCCCGACAAATCTCATTGATTACTCGCGGATTAACTCCTATATGACGCGCAAAGGCGGACTAAGAAACACCTAATGGCTCCAAAAAATCTTCGTAAAGAAATCTCCCAGGATGGGTGCTAATGCGAAATTTGGGTAACATAGTCAAACCTCCTCAATGGTAGTCTATCAATTGCACCTTGTATGCATGATTATTGATCCATTTGAAAATAATTCGAAACTGATCATTTATACGAATGGAATAAAAACCTGCCGGATCGCCGGAAAGCTTCTCAAGGCATGATTTCCGGGCGGAATCCGAAGCTGTTCCAAGCCTGTAACAAAATTTATCATATCCAGCTTCTTGATAGCGCTTTTTTCAAGATCCGGCGACACATGCCTAACTCGCTCCCCATTGAAAATCTTTTCTGTTATCTTGTCGCCAAAGCTCTTGATCATAATCATAGCCTTTTTGTAAGTTCAAACTGATTTCAGAGGGCACATTATCTGTGTAAAAACAGAAAGTTAGAGTTATTTTAATCCTTAATTTATTCCATATTCCCAAATAGTTGATTAGTTACAACTTGTTGAATTTATTGCTATATATAAAAGGTGTCAATTAAAAGCATCTCTTAATCCAGTAGCGCATATATAAGTTAACCAATTGTTTTTATAGCAAAGAGATGTTCTCTGAAACCAGTTTGAACTTACTCTTTATTCATGATTTCCTCAAATTTAAGAATTTATGCTTGTGTTTATACTCTTGCTGGCTATCAACTAAAACAAGCCCCTTTTTTATGAGGTGTGCATTTATGAATGTTTTGTTTTTAAGATATAGATAACAAAACAGATTGTTGTCTTTATCATATTTTTCCTTGTCAAATTTCATATACACTTTTTGATTTCTTGTCTTTAATTTCAGAAATTCAACAGCTTCTCCGTTTGCTGATTTAGGAACGTGGACGAAATAACTTTCCCAACTGACCCATCAGATACAACGTCTGAATAAAATATTGACTAAAAAATAAAAAAAACAAGTTTTCTGAAAAAAGTTAAAGACATATTGGTTACAAAATGTTTGTATAGCGGATATTGCTTTATC
>JAYENE010000016.1:0-6339 GCA_034721935.1 Thermodesulfobacteriota bacterium | reverse complement strand
CATATATTGTGGTTTATGACAAAACTTCAAGGTGGTGAATGTCCAATTTATCTCAAAAATAGCTATAACATATTGTATTATTGGTAATTAATAACGAATTCTATATTTCTAATTCCGAGGTCTGGATTACATGAATTGAGGAACATTAAATGTCTTTATCTGAAATAATTCCGTCATCAATTAAAATTGACAAACTTCTTAACAGGATTGAAGAAGGTGATATTAAAATTCCTGCATTCCAAAGAGGATTTGTTTGGAATCAAGATCAAGTCCTTGAACTTATAGATAGTATTTATAATGATTATCCTATGGGTAGTATATTGCTATGGAACTCATTGGAAAGGTTAAACTCAACGAGAAATATTGGTGGATTTCTCATCCAAGATCGTGAACCGCAGTATCCTGTAAACTATGTGCTTGATGGGCAACAAAGATTATCTGCTATATATGCAACTTTTTGTAATGATAGAGTAGAAGCCCCAGAAAATAATCAATACAATATTGATCCTAAAATATTTGATATCTACTTCGATTTATTAGAAAAGAAATTTATTGCTAAAGAGGATGTAATTATTGATCATCCTAATATAAAAATGAGTTCCCTTTTTGATGTCGAAAACTTTTTTGGAGAACTTGAAAATATTGATTCCGAGTTTAGAAAAGCTGCTCGTGAGCTACAATCAAAATTTCAAAATTATGAAGTACCCATTATTACAACAAATAAACGTACAAAAGAAGAAGTCGGAATCATTTTTGAAAGAATAAATAACACGGGCACTAAACTTTCGACATTAGATTTGATGATTGCTTGGACTTGGAGTAATGATTTTCATTTGAGGGAGGAAATAGATGACATTTTAGAAACACTTGAAAAGAAAGGATTTGGAGATACACCAGAAAAAATCATTTTGCAGTGTTTAAGTGGTATTATTAAAAAAACAACTAAAACAAAAGATATGCTTGGATTAAGTCCGGAAAGCGTTAGAGCACACATTTCTATTCTTAAAGAAAGCTTGGAAAAAACAATTGATTTTCTCTCAACACAAGTAAATATTCTGTCACGTGATTTCTTACCGCATTCTCATCAGATTGTTCCTTTATCTTTTTTCTTTTCGCAGAAAAATTCTCCAACGCTTGAACAAAGCAAAATAATTAACAAATGGTTTTGGAAAACATCGTTTTCAAAAAGATATTCTGGATCAACAGATATGAAAATGAATGATGATATAGTTTTCTTTGAAAATGTTTTAAAAAATGACTATAAAGATATTAGTAAATATTCTTATTCAATTGATGAAAATATCATTACAAATCAAAAATTTAGTAAAGCCAATCCTTTTACCAGAGCTTTTCTGCTCTTACTATCACAAAAAAAACCATTAAATCTAGTTAACGGAAACAAAATTGATTTAGGCATAGCTCTATCTAAATACAATTTAAAAGAATATCATCATATTTTTCCAAGATCATATTTAAAGAAAAAAGGCATAGAAATATCAAGAATCAATTCAATTTGTAATTTTTGTTTTCTTCCTGCAGAATCGAATAAAAAAATATCAAATCATGCTCCCTCAGATTATATTTTTTCTATTGTTCCCTCAGATGCTTATTCGAAAATATTAGATTCAAATTTGATGCCACTCAAAAAAGAAATATATTCCAAAAATCAGTATGATAGTTTTTTGTCACAAAGAGCAAATATTTTACTTCAATATCTTGATCAAGTAATTGAAAAATAAGTAAAAGAAACAGCATTATGGAACAAGACCTTTCTGTCAAAATACCACATACATGGATAAAAGGATTGCCTGAAGAGGAGTTAACTCTTAAACAGATTATTCGTCTGGGCATTTACCAGTACAAGGTAGAGCGTGCAATTCAGTTGTATCGGGATGGTGTGGGCTCTCTGGCTGAGGAACTTTCTAAATGGCATTAAATGTTGTTTCAAACGCCGGTCCGCTTATGGGTTTTTCAAAACTGATTGCGCCGGCATTATCAAAAAATGTTTTGCTTCTCATGGATGCAGAGCGTGGTCGGAATTATGCCAGGCAAAAGAATTTACACTGTTTTTCATTCCGTTTATTCGGGAAAGGAGGTTTTATGAGCGCTCTTTCTCAGGTAGAAAAAATATCGCAAAAATATTCTGTATCTGCTGAAGAATTTATTCGTTCGGGCGTAATTGCGAATCTCAGGGAAAAACAACGATTGCTTCAGATAGAACGTTTTGAAATTTTAGCCAGATATCAGGCTTCAAATGTAGAAGAATTAAATCATAAGATCGCAGAAGGCAGTGAGCCGGAACATCCTGCCTGGGAAGATTTAATTGAAGTTAAGAATATTGAGCAGGAAATTAACGAGATAGAAAATGATATCGGAGCATTATAAGCGAATAAAAGGAAATGATTGAATGGAAATCAAAAAAGATACAAAAGTAAGAGTTACATATCGTCCTGAGATGGGAAGGCAAGGGGGACGTCCTTAAATAGTAAAATAAGTTGACATTGAATGTTTTTGGGGTATGTATGCGACCATGCCAAGAACAGCGAGATTAGACACTCCGGCCTCTTGCATCATATTATTGCTGCAAACGAGAACCACATCAACTTCCACCGTAATGCGCAGGCTTTTAATAGCTGCTATTCATGTAACAAATTGAAACACTTTAATAATTGTGATATGCAAATGCAATCTGCATGAAAATTATTGAATTTTTGCTTTGCTCTGCCGGCAAGATATCTGAACTTCAAAACGTCTGGCGAGATAGCCTTTAATGGGGTTATCCGGCTTTCTGTTTAATATGCAAATTGTTGAAATATACAGTTAGAAAAACTGTTTTTTTTGTGCTAATTTTTGGTAAACAATCACGAAATCTGTGGAAATAGTCAGAAACTATATAATAACTGGTTAGGTGACTAAAGGATTAAACCATATGCGTATCCTCATCTACAAGCGAACACACATCGGGGACCCAGATCAAAACGGTTGCTTTGGAATATACGATTGTATGGGTCGTGTTCGTAGCTATGCATTTGATGCCGTGATTGGCGTTGGGGGTATTGGGAAAGAGCCCAAGAGCTATGGCATTGATCGAAAAATCAACTGGGTAGGGATCAATCCAAAAAAGCGGCAGGGCCATTGTGGCACCGGAGTTGTGGTTATCTTCAAAAATTTTCTACTTTTAGATGAACAAGGTCCATTACTTCACACTTTGGCGCCTCTTCTCGCCAAACGCATGTATGAGCGCGGTGCTCGGATTCTACTGAACGGGTATAGCGTTCCGGAATACGCAGAGGCCGAAGCAATCCTGCGTTGGTCCTTGGACAAAACATCACAGAAGTTTGCCGTCAGAAAAGGCTCAAGAACTTCACAAGGGTGTCCAAGCAGGTGCCAACCAGCTACAACATCAAGGAGCCAGCGCTGATTTCACCTAACATCAGGCTGAACAAGGATGCGCGGAAAATGCGCCCGCGCACCTGTCAGCCTGGAGGAGACTTGCGGGACGTCCATTTGTAAATCAGTTGTCTGTTTAGCATCTTGATAATATTATAAAATATGACACATCAGTATGTAAAACCAATTCGTAAGAAGCTGCGGGAGCTGGCTGGTCTTGCGCATGAGCGTGAACTGAGCAGGTCTCTGGAAACGTTGGACAGCCACTTCGCACGATGGCGCCGGCAGGAAATCGACTGTTTCGAGCTGAATGATCGAATTCACAACTTTCATCAAAAAACATCCCACGAGCTATGGGAAACCTATTCTTCCATGGAAGACGATTTTCTCGTCTGCAGAGCGGTAAACCTGGGTTTTTTTTGTCCAGGGAAGAGGTTCCAGAAAAAGTGGCCAGAGCCATTCTTTTAGACAGGCCTGTATTAAAATAGGAACGCTCTTTAGATTTATAGTTGTAATTCCTGAGCGAGAATAAGGTGACTTGGGGATGTTTGAACCCGTATTAAAATTTTTGAAGTTTCACACCGCCGCCGTTTATGTATTCGATTTTAGGGGGCCATATTTCTTCTCTTTCAACGCGCCGTTCTATAACCTGATCTGATATTCCAAAAGGTTTACACAGGGCTGTACTAATACTTGACAAAACTATTCCTGGATCTGATGCGAGGTAATTTAACATGCCAATTTTTTGTATTTTATTAAGACAAATTTCTAATTCAGATAATAATCTATCACGAGGGACTAAAACTCTACCGGCAAATTCGTTAGCCTGATATTCAAAAAAGTTATACTCTCTTTCAGGTATATTGAGCATAAATTCTTTCCAGTCTGAAGGTTCTTTAATTGCAAAGGTTTTGTATATCTCTTTATGTAAAAAAAGGTGACCTAATTCGTGGGAATAAGAAAACCGAAGCCGTTTTATGAACCTTTCTTCCATAAAACATTTATAATCGACAACAATGCCTGTAAGATCAATCTGAAGATAGGCATCTATATCTGATTCGTTCAATAAACCGTGCTTTGGTTCGATGTTTAATTTGAGCCTTTTTTCAACTATGCTCTCGATGTCAACAGGTAGTGTGCTTTCGGGCCAAAATTTAGCTCTGAAATTTTCCGCTATTTGCCAGATTTCTCTTTTCCCCAGGTAAGGGCATTTGAACTTCGAATAGTCTTCCATCAACCTTCTCCTCCGATCTTTTCGATCAGCTTTTCTATTTCCTCAGCAGTAGGTTTTTCGCTTCGAACAGTCCTAAAGAACATCGGTAATAAGTTAAGAGTTTCCTGGTCAGACAGGATATCTTTTGGGATGATTCCTGCGTCAATAGCCGCTTTATCTTTAAGTTCGTTGTAAAGCTCCGAGGTTTTCTTAATGCCCAATACTTCAGCGATTTGGTCGAGTTTTTCATCACCTTGAGGCGGGGGCAAAATTCCTCTTTCGACCTTGCTCCAATTACTTGCGTCAGTAGATAGCTGACGGCAAAATTCCCTAAGGCCGATGTCTCTGTCGAGCCTGAGAGTTTTAATGAATTCCCCAAACATTGTTCCTCCTTTCTTTGGATTGTTTTGTTGGACATCCTTGGTATTGTTTTTATGTGGTAAACATAATACCACATTTAAAATATGTCAAGTTCTTTTATTTGAAAATCAAGGAAAATAGGGGAACGGAAATCAGAGGGACTTGCGGTACAGGAGGACTTGCATCCATGTGGACTTGCGGGGAGTCTATTTGTAAATCAGTTATCGGCTTAAGGCCTTGATAATATGATAAGATATGACACATAATTATTCAAAACCAACGCGTAAAAAGCTGCGGGAGCTGGCCGATCTTGCGCATGAGAGCGAATTGAGCAGGGCATATGATGGCGATCTACTTGTCTGCAGAGCGGTCAAGCTGGGTTTTTTGTCCAGGGAAGAAGTTCCGGAGAAAGTGGCCAAGGCTATCCTTTCAAAAGACAGGATATTGATGAATTGATACTACCAAAACTACCTGAAGTACTCAGCAAAAAACAAAAAAAGACGAAAATTAACAATTTGCTTTATGAATTATCGGTTAAAATGAATCAAATCAAGAATACAGGTTCACGCAAGCTTCCCCATTGGGTTTTGCTAAAAAGTAATAAAAAGTAATAAAAAACATCCAAAAAAATACAGTAATATTTATGAATTCAAACTGTTACCTTTTAATAAAATTAACAATAAAAATTGTTGTCAGCAAAAAAAACGATATTTAATACATAGGTTCATGTAATATTTTTTGTAAAATATTGGAGTTTCACAGACGAAGAACTCGACTTCATCATAAATTACAACATCAAGTATCGTATGGGATTAAGCTGAGAGATGGAAACAACTAACCTGAAGAAAAACAACCCGAATTATCCCTCAGCATTGAAGCAGCACCTAAGCAAAGACGCTCCCGACAAGATCACGGCCATAGGAAACCTTGACATCCTCAGCCATAACTCAACAGCCTTTTTTTGCACGACAAAATGCCCTGGCGATTTGATAGTAAAAACCTATGACCTTGCGCAAATTCTAAGGAATGCCGGCATAACAGTTATCAGCGGATTCCATTCGCCCATGGAGCGTGAATGCCTCACAATACTTAAATGTTGGCCGAAATTTTATTAATTTTACTTAAAGCCTTATGGATTAAGGATTCAAACAGAAGAAATCATGTAAGAACCTCAAGTTACTGGAGTTATATAATTAGTATATTTTAAGACCTTGTAATTAAAGGGTTTTTCAAAACATCAAATATTGAAAATTTGTACCATTTTCAATATTATACAGATTGAATAAATCCTTATATAATAAGGGGTTGATAGTTTTTATTTTAACAAAATCACTATTTTCAGGTTCTAACAACCTAATTTTCTTATAATCCTATGT
>JAYENE010000015.1:0-6340 GCA_034721935.1 Thermodesulfobacteriota bacterium | reverse complement strand
GTCTTTGTTTCGCCATCCTGCTCGGGCCGCAGGTTAAATTTATTCAGCCTCAAAAAGCGGTAGCCATAGCTTTCAAGCTCTATCTGGCGGCTGATATCATAATCAAGGTATCCCTGGCTAAAATTATGCTTGGTCACTATATCGGGATTTTTGGTGTGGTATTCTACGCCGTCATATTCCAGGATCAGGGCCTGCTCTTTACCGCCTTTTGAAAAGGTCATGAGAAAGTCAACCCTGTATTTTGGTATCTGTCTCCAGTCTTTATTCTTTGCAGGAGTTCATCGTGAAAGTCCTGAAATATTCCTAAATCAAGGGTCAGCTCATTGTCTGTCCATCGGTAGTTTATCAGCGTTGAGAAATTGATATTAACAGGTCGTTTCTTGATTGTTATAAAATATTAATATTGCATTGTTTTTAATGCAAAGGCAAGAATTATATAATCCTAAGCTAGATATGGGAGCGGGAATATTGGAGCTGCAAATGTGGGGAAATCTATAAAAAAATAATTCTTGACAAAAGGTCTGTATTTCGTATCATATTTAGACTGGAGGTAAAAATGCAAATTACAAGTGACATAAAACCTATTACATACTTAAAGTCAAAAGCTGCTGATTTGTTAAATCAAATAAATGATACCCGTCGCCCTGTTATTATAACACAACATGGTGAGCCGCGCGCTGTTCTTCAAGATCCTAAAAGTTATGAAAATATGCGTAACGCAATTGGAATATTAAAAGCGCTTTCCCAAGGCGAATCAGATATTAAAAATGGAAAAGTCAAATCTCAAGAGAAAGTATTTAAAGATATAGAAAGCTCATTGAAAGATAAGCTTAAATGAATCGGATTTATAAAGTTGAATGGGCTGGTATTGCAGAAAATGATTTAATAGAGATGATTAATTATATCGCAATTGATAGCCCGGCAAATGCATTAAAAATTTTTCAAAAAATCAAAAAAAAGGCATCGGGTCTATATGCTATGCCAGAAAGATGTCGCATAGTCCCAGAGCTTAAAGACCAAGGTATTATACAGTATCGAGAATTAATTGAATCACCTTGGAGAATTATTTTTAGAGTAGCAGATAGGAAAGTTTATGTACTATCTGTTCTGGATTCAAGGCGAAATATCGAAGATATCTTATTAAAAAGGCTTGTTAATAGTCATGCCGGCATGTGTAGCTGATGTGCGGGAATACTTTCGACTTTCATCCCTTAAATCGTTACCAGGAAAGGAAGCTTTTATGAGTACACTGATTAATTTTTCCGTATTTCCCCTGGATAAAGGTGAAAGTGTAAGCGTGTATGTGGCCAGAGCTCTGAAAATTGTCAGAGACAGTGGACTGGCTTATAAGCTCAATTCTATGGGTACCACCATCGAGGGTGAGCGGGACGAAGTCATGGACGTTGTCAACCGTTGCTTTGATGAGATTAAAAAGGATTGTGACCGTGTGTATATGACGCTTAATGCCGATTACAGGAAAGGTAAATCGGGACGTATTGAAAGCAAGGTAAAATCCGTAGAATCAAAGTTGATGGCGTCGTAAAAAGTCCCATCTACTGCGTTGCAGTGATTTTTCAGACTCTCAACATGCCTTTGAAAAATGTTCAATCAGGATTAAACATTTCATCAAAATATATCAGAGATTTCTTTGGAGGCAAAAATCCTTTACTTTTTACAGCATCCTGAAGATCGGCCTTTGAATCTTCATCCAGCCACCAGTACCAGTAAGCGCTGCTTTCATTTCCGTATTTTGATAAAACAGTATCCGGAGCGCCGAATTTATTCCAGTAAAGAAGCCTTGTATAATTGATATTCCATAAAAGCACATAGGGATGAGCATTATAAATAATCTGATCGATTTGCCGGTATATTTCATTTCGCTTTGTTATATCAAAAACAGCCTTTTGTTTTTCGATAAGTTTATCTACCAGCGGGTTTTTAAAGCCCGTAATATTGTTTCCCGCCTTCCTGTCAGCCTCTTTTGACGACCACATGCTCTCCGGGTCTTTAAAAATACCTGAACCCCACGCAGCCCATGTCATCTGAAAATTATACTCATCCATATCTCTTGCCCATGCAGCCCAATCCTTTTTGTCAATGACAAGCTCTATTCCAACATCCTTCAGGTCTTCGCCGTATATGGCCAGAAACTTCTCGGAAGAAGAGCTTCGGGTTAAAAATTTAAAAGAAAACCTTATCCCGTCTTTTTCAAGCAATCCGGTTTTTGGATTCACGTCCCACTCAGCCTGCCTGAGAAGGTCTCTGGCTTTTTCATTGTCCATCTCAACCAACCGGTTCGGGCATGGATGCCGGCTTGTATATAGATCTTCAAAATATGACTTATGAAGAAAGTACTGGCCGTACATCAGGGCAGCGTTCATTTTTCTTCTGTCAAGAAGAAGCGCCATTGCCTTGCGAACCCGAATGTCATCAAAGGGCGGCCTTCTCATATTCATCGCAAATCCCTGGAAGCCAATCGGGTGATGATTATAGATCTTTTGCTTTATTATCCTGCTTTTTAAAAAATTGTCCCCTTTGGCTTCATTAACCCATATCCTGGCAGTATATATGGGGAAAAGATCGATCATGCCCTTTTTAAATGCCTCGAATGCATTTTCCCTTTCAGCAAAAAACTTGAATTTCATTGATTGAAAGTTCCCTGTCCCTCTGGATCTTTTGGAGCTTATGTCCCACCAGTCTTCACGTCGCTTTAAAGCAATATAAATTCCTTCATTGATTTCTTCAAGTTTGTAACGACCGGAAACTACAGGAAACTCAAAATTGATTTTGTTGAAATCCTTTCCCTCATAAGCATGCTTGCAAAGAATGTGAAACCCCCCTGCAACGCCAAGGTTTATCCAGTGAACAGTTTTAGCAGTAAAACATATTGTATGTTTATCGATTACGACAGGTGGATAAAAACGCTCCATATCCAATTTGTGCGGGCCTGTGAGGTTTTTTGGATCCATTATGGCGTCATAAGTCCATTTTATATCATACGCAGTTATTGCGGCGCCGTCGCTCCACCTGGCCCTTTTGTCAATATAAAAGGTAAAGCTCTTTTTGTCGTCAGATATCAACCATTTCTCAGCAAGGCCCGGTTCATACTCCAGCGTAACAGGATTTATGGACAGCAAAGTCTCGAACATGGCTCCAAATATCTCTGCAGACAGAACATTGTTATCCAGGTAGTAATTGAGGCTTTTCGGGTACTGGCCGGCAAATATGGAAATCTCGCCTCCCGGCTCAGCATACCTGCTTGCAATCGGATTTGCTTTGTCTGACCAGCCTTTTTTGGGAAACAGTTCACCGGCAATGGCAGGGGCGGCCAAAAATAAAATAAGAATAAATAAAAGATGAACGTCCAACACCGAACGTCCAACACCGAACATCGAATAATGATGTCGCTTCGCTGTTTTAATTATTTTAAAATCGAATGAAAAAAACATAATTGTATAATTTCCTGTACAATTAAAAACTCAAAATCCCTGCTCACAGCCTTCAGCCTAACACCCTGATTCCTCTCACCTTCTGACTTCCGACCTCCGACTCCCGACCTCCGAACCATCAATTTCCTTTTAACACATCAATCATCGTAAACATCCTTCCCTTTGCCCCCTCTTCTACTCTTTTGTAAAGATAGGAAATGGCGTCAAGGGTTCCTTTGGCATATATATCACGACCATTTACGTTGTGTGTAAATTCAAAGCGCACTGTCCGGTCTTCTGAAATCAGTGTATATGTGTGCCATCCGTGCCCTGAAAGATATTTTTCCGGTATGCCCCACTTTGCTTTTTGAATTTCAGGATCACGTTCCTTTATAATTTCTTCTTCTGTAAAAAGCGCGCCAAGCTCATTGAAATACTTTACCATTGCTTTGGCGGTTCCGCTGGTGTCTGCCTTGCCTTTTTGATGACTTTCCCTGACCTGGAGCGAGTATCCATTAAAAAGATCGGGAAATGATTTTGCCCCATACTCCATCATGGCCTGGAAACCAACTATCTGTTTTGCCATGTTAGGCGCTATTACAGCGGAAATGGAAGATTTTTTTATCGTATCTTCAAGAAGCTTTCTGTCTCCTCCTGTAGTGCCCATCACAAATGGAAGATTTTTTTTGCAGTAAAACTCTGCATTGCCGTTTACAGCCAAAGGATGTGTATAATCCACGCTGATAAAAACGCCCTCTTTTTCAATTACATCTGCAATAGCCTGCTCACTATTTTCCGGATGAATAAGGGTAATAGCAATAGAATCGATCTTGTGTTTGTCCTCTGAAATTTCCGGGCCTGTAAGCGAATATGGAATCAGTTCAAACCTGTCATCGTTAATAGCATGTTTTGCTACATTGCCGGCCATATTTCCGGGAATGCCGTTTACCATAATTTTTATCCTGTTCATTTTAGCCCTCCAATTTTGATAAATTTGGTCGAGTGGTCGAGTAGGAAAATAGTCGAGTGGTTGACTACTCGACTACTCGACTATTTACAACCGATTTTAAGCGCGGGAATTCTGCACCTTCATCAGCGGAAAGATTATACCTCAAAGTTTTTACTGCCGCTGGAATAAATTGCTCAAAGTAAGTTTTCCCCTTAACCCGGCTTAAATACCCGAATGCGCCAAGCATTTGAAGATTTCTTGTTATTGCGCAGTACTTATAACACAAACAAAATTTCTTCTTGTCAATATGAATATATGACGAAAGCTTATCAACACAATAATCAAGCAGTTGATCCTGCATATTACGGGAAAGCGCTACGTATGGATCGATCAGCAAAGATGCAAGATCATACTGAATGGGGCCTATCCTGCCGCCCTGGAAGTCGATAAAATAAGGCTTTCTGTCTTTAATCATGATATTTCTGGACTGAAGGTCCCTGTGCATAAATCCATTAACTGAAAATTCAAGCGCTTTATCGGCAAGCAGTATAAATTCATCTTCAAAATCATCATAGCATATATTAAGCTTAAGATATCTTCTTAAAAATGCGTCAACAAAGTAGCGGCATTCATTCTCGAGAATAACCTCTTTGTCATAATATGATGTCTGGTAAGGCCATGATCGATCAAATTCTTTAACACCGAAAACAGACATCTTGATAAGAAGCTTTATAATTGATTTATAATAAGACAGAATCTGTTTTAAGTTTTTGCCGGCTTTAACCATTGCCTGCAGATTTACATCGCCTAAATCTTCCAGAAAAACAATTCCTGAAAAAGTATCATACAGATATATTGCCGGCACAGATATTCCTTTATCATACAGATGACGACCTATTAAAACAAACGAATCAATCTCAGAGGTTCCCGGCTCCTTTCTGATGCCATGATCAACCATAACAATGGATCGACCTGATGCGGTCAGCCTGTGCCACTTTCTGTCCGAACCATCTTCTTTCAGTTTTGAGCATTCTATTTTTTTACACACACAACCCGGAAAAGCCTTCTTAAAAGCTTGGGGCGCCATCTTGTCAAAAACCGTTTCTTTATATCTTTCAGACGTTCCAATATCTTTCCAGTAATATTTTTTTGAGATATAAGCTTTTATTTTTTTACCTGATAATATTAACTTCCTGTACACGCCGACGCTGCCTGAAAAGATCTTGTCAGGTATAAGTTCAAGAATTTCAGGATCGAGAACCTGTATTCCGGTAAAGGTGAGTTTCCTTGTGTGGCCTGCGTTTGCTTCCTTTCCCTGACCCTGAAAGCCTGTGATAAAATCGTTTTTATCCACCCATACATTGTTAAACTCCGCGCAATCATGAAGAACTAATGTTGCATGATGGTTATGACTTAAGTGAAAATCATATACCTTCCGCAGGTCAATATCTGTGAAAATGTCGCTGTTTATAACCATAAAGGGTTGAGTATCCCAGAAATAGGCCGCATTCTTTATCGCTCCGGCTGGGCCAAGGATCACCGGCTCGTAAAGGGTATATACCGGTATAGCATAGTGTTGTGAAGCTAAAAAGGAATCTATGTTTTTATACAGATGATGGGTATTTATGATAACGGCTTCACATCCCGCGGACTGGAGGCTGTGAATTATGATATCCAGTAAAGGACGACCTGAAATAGTAAACAGAGGTTTGGGTGTAGATTCGGTAAAGGGAAGAAGCCGCGTGCCCAGGCCCGCGGCAAGTATCATCGCCTTCATAAAGATCTCATTGTTTCGCCATGATTAAACCTAAATTGAGCGATTTTTTACTCGATCTACACCGATCTCTTGCGCATCAAGGATTCGCGAAAATCCTCGACATATCCACGGGTATGCCTGTGGTTTTCGCAAACCCTTATGCATCAAGATCTCGGCACATATCTTCGCAATAAATCGCTCAACTTA
>JAYENE010000014.1:0-6344 GCA_034721935.1 Thermodesulfobacteriota bacterium | reverse complement strand
TTGTCATAAACCACAATATATAGTGTTTATTGTAAATAAAAATTGTATATATTGATTTGTAGCTACTAAACAATTACCGTATTGTCCAGGAATACTCCTAAATTTGGGTGTCGTATTCTGAGGTCTGTACTTAATATCAGACAATTGGATGAGCTTTTATTGTCATGATAATTGTACTGGCGGGTTTGAAACCCGCCCCTACATCCGACATCTGAACTAAAATCTCATACTTAATATCAGACAATTGGATGAGCTTTTATTGTCATGATAATAGGACAGAAAACACCTGTCCCTGAGATTTTGGAGAAATTTTTCTTTTACTCTCCTGTTATATTTATGAGCGCTGCTGACGGCGCTGTAGATATTGCCGGTGTACCAGCCAAGTTCGAAAAATGTAACAACGCCGCCTGCCACATAGTTTTCATCGTTAAAAAGCTCAACTGCCGCCCAGATAAAGGCTCCATTTAACAAAAAGGCCACGAGAGCATCACGTGGCCTTTCCGTGTATAAGTGTCCTGCACCCGGTATTATAGCAAGAGTACCTGCTGTAACAGGAGATTTCCTGGGAAGATTGTCAAGATTTTTGAGCCCTGATGAGAAAGTTTTTGCTGCAGGAGATAGAACGCTTTGTTCCGGAATCTTCAAAAAGGTTTTACTTGCCCTTTTCCAGTCTTCCATATCAACGAGAACAAGGGCGCTCTGATAAATCGCCTTATTCCTGTATTCTCCGAAACTCGTTTTTATTATCTCTTCAAAAGTTGAAAGAGCGTCATCATATTTCTTTAGATTTTTTTCCGCCATCCCCTTGAGATAGAAGACGTCATTTAACATGGAACTGCGGGGAAACCTGAATGTGAACACTTTCATGGCTTCAATAGCTTCCACCCATTTTTTTGCCTTGAAATAGCTCTTGCCTATCATGAAATAACACTTTTCAATCCTTTGTTCTTTTGGAAAGAAAAAGATAAATCTCTTGTATTCGGTTATAGCCCTGTAAAAATCGCCCTCTTTGAAGAGACTTTCCGCATATTCGAATTGTCTTTTAATATTATCCTCCTCTCCTCTCACCTCCCGTGGGCATATAATGAGAAGGAATATAATACAAAAAACTATAATATTGACAGGAGCTTTGCGCATCTTTTTGAAGCCTTCCTTTTTCACGAGGAGTGCAACGACGAAGCAATCTAATAAATACGGTCAGTTATTTTACAAGAGATTGCTTCGCTTCGCTCGCAATGACAAATTCTTCGACTTTTTACGACACTATCATATTTAACATAAAATAATTAATGGCTTAGGTCAAGGTCAATAGGTAGATGTTAGAAAGAAGAGAAAATAGGCTCTGTTCCTTTTTTAAAAAGAGCCTTTACCGTGTGTGTGGAATTATCGGATGCGCGCAGGCCGGTTACAGGATTGATGCGCACCTTTATTACATCATCCGGAATATCAAAGTATTGAAGAGGGCTGTCTGCAAGCGCCTGGGTCATGAATTCAACCCAAATTGGAAGAGCTGCTCTTGATCCTGTCTCCAGATTTCCAAGAGTTTTATTTTCATCACGACCCACCCACACTCCTGTTGCGATTGATGGAGAAAAACCTATAAAAAGAGCATCTTTATACCGATCTGTGGTTCCTGTTTTCCCTGCAACAGGGCGTCTGATAACTCTTGCTTTCCTGCCGGTGCCCTCCTGAACAACACTGCTCAGCATATCCGTCATTATTGCTGCTCCAGCACGTGACATTACCGCTCTTTTTTGAGGCTTTACCTGCCAGACAATTCGCCCGCTACCGTCAAGCGCCTGAGTTACGCCAAACGGTTTTATTCTTTCCCCCCTGTTCGGGAAAACAGCATAGGCAGAAGTCAAATCAATAAGAGTTGTTTCCGATGTGCCGAGAGCCATAGACAGATCCGGAGAGAACGGAGATTCAATTCCAAGATTATGGCCAAAGCGCGCCACAGAATTAGAGCCCAGCATCTCTATGAGCCTGACCGCAGGTATATTTTCTGAAACAGAAAGGGCTGTTCTTAATGTTATTTCTCCCATATACTTTCCAGAAAAGTTTTCAGGAGCCCAGTCCTTTCCATCTTTTGCCCCTTTAAAGGCCACAGGAGCATCTAATATCATCCTGTTTTGCGAAAAACCCTGCTCGATCGCATAAGCATAAACAATTGGTTTAAATGCGGAACCAGGCTGTCTTCTCGCGCTTACAGCCCTGTTAAAAGGGCTTTTGGAAAAATCCCTGCCGCCGACCATTGCAAGAATACCGCCTGTGCGCACATTCAGCGCTATAAGCGCGCATTGAGGATAAGGATCTTTTACCCCGCGGTTTTTCATCCTTGCTTCAAGAGCAGTCAGCCCGTTTGCGACAGCATATTCGGCTGCTTTCTGAAATTTAAACGAAAGGGTGGTATAAATTGTGAGTCCGCCTTTATAGAGCCTTGACGAGCCTATAATCTCTTCGAGAGAAGCTTTAACATACTCAATAAAGTAACCTCCCGCTGTTTCTTTTCTATTTTGTTTTTCGGCGACAATCGGTTCTTTTAGAGCTTTATCACAGGCTGATGCGGTAATTATGCCTGTATCCTTCATCTGCTTAAGGACAATGTTTCTGCGTTTTAACGCAAGCTCCTTATTGATCAGGGGGGAATACATCGAAGGAGCCTTGGGCATGGCGGCTATTAACGCACATTCGGACAAACTCAGATCTTTTGCGGTCTTTCCAAAAAATATTCTTGCAGCAGATTCCACGCCGTATGCGCCGCTTCCAAAATATACCTGATTTAAGTACATCTCAAGTATCTCGTCTTTTGTATAGCGTCGCTCAAGCTGAAAGGCCAAAACAGCTTCCTTGATTTTCCGCATAAGGGTTTTCTGGGGCGTTAAAAAGAGTGTCTTTGCAAGCTGCTGGGTGATTGTGCTGGCCCCTTCAACAAACTCTCTCGCCAGGATATCTTTTGTAACCGCCCGCAGGATTCCTTTTAGATCAACGCCGCTGTGTTTATAAAAGTTCCTGTCTTCCGTAGCGATTATGGCCTCTTTAAGGAAACCGGGGATATCTTTCAGCAACACAGGATCCCTTTTTTCAACAAAAAGTTCCGCAAGAACCTTTTTGTCAGCCGAATATATACGCGTGACAGCAGAGGGCCTGTATGTTTCAAGGGATCGTATCTGGGGAAAATCGCTGGTTATTGCTAAAATTGCTCCTGCAACAGCTCCAAATACAACTCCTGCAAGCAGTATAAATAAAATAAGCGCTTTTTTTCTATTTTTCGGTTTCAACTTAGACCTGCATTCCTTGTTTCAATTTTCGTAACCTTTCACGGTTGTCAGTTCACGGTTCACAGTTTTTTTCAATGAACTATGCAACTATCGAAACATTTGCCTGGTTTCCATGCTCTTGCGTGGGAATCCGCCAGAGCCCTTTGGCGGATACGCATTCCCACGCAGGAGCATAGGAACGAGAAACTGTAAATCCGGCGCTTTTCGTTCAGGCACACCTAACACATAACACCTAACACCTGATGAATTCGACTTTTCACGAATTCATCATTTTTCGTAATACTTTAGCGGTATACAACAAACCATCTGAAATCAAGCTTCGGGTGTGATCAGATTTAAAGCAGGAAACTGTTTGAAGGAATTAGAAATCGTTAAGAAAGAATTAGGTTTAAAATGCCATTTTTGTCTAATTCTTTGGTTGAGTTACCACTATTTCTTTATAGTTATGGCAAGTTCTTTCTTTACGATTTCTTATTCGTGAGTTTTTCCTGGTTTAAATTTGATTATACCTGAAGCGCATTTATTTTCAAAAAGCTAAAGTGTTACCATTTTTCTTATCAGATCGTTTGGGAAGCATTTAGTTGTGATGTTGATGGTTACACTGCTTCCGGGCTGAGCATGTGATAAGGGCAGGCTGTTTTCATCGAAAATATTATCTATTGTATCTTGTATAACAGGCCCTTTTCTGCTCAGGATTTCGATGAGATCCCCTTTGTAAAATTTATTTCTGACCTCAACATTCACGCCGTTGCTGCCATTGCTTTTACATACCTTGCCGATAAACAGGCGTGTGTTTGACGGGTTGAGCTTTTCATAATCTGGAGATACCTGTTCAGGATCGCTAAAATAAAAACCTGTGCAATATCCCCGGTTATTGATGCCGGCAAGCTCTTTTATCCACTCATCCTTTACTTTGTAACCCATTGGATCAGCATAATATGAATCAATAGCCTCCCTGTACACCTTTACAGCCGAGGCAAGATAATTGATCCCTTTCATCCGCCCTTCTATTTTCAATGAACATATTCCTGATTCGATCATTTTATGAATATGTTCTATCATACACAGATCTTTTGAGTTGAAAATATATGAACCATGATCATCCTCAAATACAGGCATATATTCGCCGGGCCTTAACTCTTCAACAACCGAATATTTCCATCTGCACGGGTGGGAACAAAGCCCGCGGTTGCTGTCCCTGCTGGTCATGAAACTACTGAGAAGACATCTTCCTGAATACGAGATACATATGGCCCCGTGTACAAAGGCCTCAACCTCCGCCGAGCCGCTCATGGCAATCTCCTTTATCTCTTTCAAGGAAAGCTCCCTTGCGACATTTACCCTTTTCACACCAAGATTTTGCCAGAACAAAACGGTTTTATAATTGGTAGTATTGGCCTGCGTGCTGAGATGCACCGATATTTGAGGCATGATGCGCCGCACCTCAAGAAAAATCCCCGGATCTGAAATTATGACGGCATCAGGACGAATTTCACCGATTTTATTAAGATAATCTCTAATCGCCTGTTGTTCGTAATTCCTGGAGTATATGTTGCATGCCACATATATTTTAACATTTCTGCTGTGCGCAATCTTCACGGCTTTTTGAATTTCATCAAAGGTAAAATTCTCAGACATATTCCTGAGACTGAAATCCTTGCCCCCAAGATAAACAGCATCAGCGCCATAGTGCATGGCGATTTCAAACTTTTCAAAATTGCCTGCCGGCGCAAGAAGCTCAATATTATTTTTTTTTGTATTTTTTGTCATTTTTGTCATCTTCACCACTGAGAACACAGAAAAAAATATCTCACGCAAAGGCGCAAAAACGCTAAGAAAAAACGTTTTTAATTTAACCTAAGTTGAGCGATTTTTTGCGAAGATATGTGCTGAGATCTTGATGCATAAGGGTTTGCAAAAACCACAGGCATACCCGTGGATATGTCGAGGATTTTTGCAAAGCCTTTATGCGCAAGAGATCGGTGCAGATCGAGTAAAAAACCGCTCAATTTAGGTTTAAAGTTGATGAACTCGTAAAAAGTTATTTGTGAGCGAGATTGAGCAATTTTGGAAAAAGATTCAGGTTAAGCCTGGCGTTAAAAATTGCAAGCTTGTGGTAAACAAAGATTAATTCTGGGCAAAGATGCGATCAATGGTAAGTTTCAGGCTCTCGTGCCATGGTTTTGCTTTGATTCCAAAGCTCTTTTCTATTAGAGAGCAGTCAAGGCCGGAGAAAAAAGGTCTTTTTGCAGCAGTTGGATAGTCGATGGTTTTGATGGGTTCTATTTTTTTTAGATTCATTGCTTCATGCCTGCGGGCAATATCAAATATTCTTTTCGCAAACTCATGCCAGGTTGTTATACCATGCCCGCAATAATGGTAGGTTCCCCAGTTACTTTTTGAACTGTTTCTTATCAGGCCGGCAATTATTAAAATAGTTTCAGCAAGATCGCCGGCGCTGGTGGGACATCCATATTGGTCGGCAACAACCTTGATAATCTTTCTTTCTTTGCCAAGCCTCAGCATGGTTTTCACAAAATTATTCCCATGCACACCATAGAGCCATGAAGTGCGCAAAATAATATGCTCCTTTGTCTGGAAGCGAACCCTTTCTTCCCCTTGTTCCTTACTTTTGCCATAGACACCAAGGGGAGAGACCTGATCTGTCTCAATATAGGGACTCTTTTTTTGACCATCAAAGACATAATCGGTAGATATATGAATAAACGGCAGATTTGCATTTGCGCAAGCCCCGGCAAGATTGTCCGGCCCGTCCCTGTTTACTGCAAAAGCAAGATCCGGTTCAGATTCCGCCTTGTCAACATTCGTGTAAGCAGCAGCGTTAATTATAAGAACCGGCTGATAATCTGAGATGGCCTTTTCCACCTGGAGCATCTCTGTTATATCTATTTGAGGAAGATCAACACCGATTATCTCAAAATTAAAGAATTGGCCCTGTCTTTGAAGCTCCCATCCAAGCTGTCCCTCTGATCCAATTACTAAGATTTTAATGTTTTTCTCCTAAGCACTGACTTAACAATTGATTATTAACAATTGATTATT
>JAYENE010000013.1:0-6350 GCA_034721935.1 Thermodesulfobacteriota bacterium | reverse complement strand
GTTTACCTTTATCTCCACTGCCGAAGTGATCAGTCTTGTTGGCGCCACGCCGGTTTTTGTCGATATTGATCCAAAAACATTCAATATCAATCCTGACAAACTCGAACAGGCCATCAAGGCTTTTAAAGAGGGAAATCCCGAACTTTACCCCTTTCCGAATATTTCCGGGCTGTTGCAGCTCAATCTCAAAGGAATCATTCCAGTTGACATTTTCGGTCTCCCAGCCGACTATGACCGCATCAACGAAATAGCCCAAAAACATGATCTGTTTGTGATTGAAGACGGCGCTCAGTCCTTTGGCGCTGAATACAAAGGAAAAAAAGCCTGTTCTGTTGCGGAAATTGCCTGCACCTCTTTTTTTCCGGCTAAACCCCTTGGGTGCTACGGTGACGGCGGAATGTGTTTTACCGATAATGACCATTTAGCTGAATTGATGCGCTCTTTTCGGGTTCATGGCAAAGGATCCCACAAATACGATAACGTAAGGATTGGCATGAACGGTCGTCTGGACACTATTCAGGCCGCTGTTCTCCTTGCCAAATTTGATATCTTCCCCGAAGAAATCCTGCTGCGGCAGCAAGCAGCTCAAAATTATACGGAATTAATCTCAAAATGCTCATCACTTACAGCGCCGATTATTCCTGATGGTTTCAAGAGCGTATGGGCTCAATATTCTCTTCTTGCCAGGGACGAACATCATCGCGAAACACTCCAGACCAGGCTTAAAGAAAAAGGCATCCCCACAGCTATCTATTATCCCAGACCATTGCATCGCCAAACCGCTTTTAATTTTCTCAATTACAAAGAAGGAGATTTTCCTATAAGCGAGGACTGTGCCCAGCGGATTTTCAGTCTGCCCATGCATCCTTACCTGACTGAAAAAGAACAGCAGCACGTTGTCGAAATGCTGTCGGATATTAACGAATTTAACGAATAAAGATTCAAGCAATTGGCCTTGATCGTATCTTCGACCACCATGATTAGACTGATACGTTCTTTTAACCACAAGTACACGAAGAAATGATTAAATATTTTTTCAGCTTCGTGACTCTTCGTGTTCTTCGTGGTGAATGAAATGGTCTATGTTATGACCAATGCCAAGTGATTGATAGGTGAATGATATGGAAGATACAAACTCAACCCATATTCCCGGCATAGCCGTTGTTGGCAGCGGGTATTGGGGAAAAAATCTGGTTCGTAATTACCATAGCTTAGGTGCGCTGAAAGTTATCTGTGATAAAAACGAAATGATCCTGACGCAATTCAGGGAGCAGTATCCCGATGTGGAAACGTGTCTGGCCTTTTCTGAGCTGTTTTCCCGCAAAGATGTCCGGGGAATCGTGATCGCAACGCCGGCTGAAACCCATTACACGCTTGCCCGTGAAGCGCTTCTTTCCGGCAGGCATGTTTATGTGGAAAAACCCCTGGTTCTACAAGAGGAAGAAGGCAGGGAGCTGATAAAAACAGCCGAGACAAACAATTTGGTGCTGATGGTCGGTCATCTGTTGCAGTACCATCCGGTTTTTGTTAAATTGAAAGCGCTTGCGGCGAGCGGTGATCTGGGAAGAATCAACTACATCTATTCCAACCGCTTGAATCTTGGGAAAATAAGGCGGGAGGAGAACATTCTCTGGTCCTTTGCCCCCCATGATATTTCCATGATCCTGTCTCTGGCCGGAGAAGCGCCGGGTTCTGTTTTTGCAACCGGCGGTAATTATCTGCACCAACGCATTGCCGATGTGACCACAACCCACCTTGAATTCCCCTCAGGGCTTAAAGCCCATATTTTTGTATCCTGGCTGCACCCGTTTAAAGAACAGAAACTGGTGGTGGTTGGTGATAAGAAAATGGCAGTCTTTGACGACACACAGCCCTGGGAAGACAAACTGCTCATATACCCTCATCAGATCAACTGGCAAAACAATATGCCGGTCCCGGAAAAAGCGGATCCTGAACGGGTGAATATTCCCCATGATGAGCCGCTAAAACTTGAATGCATACATTTTCTGGACTGTATGGCAAATGGAAAGCATCCTTTAACCGACGGCAGAGAAGGTCTTGATGTTCTGAACGTATTGAATGCCGCCCAGCGATCCCTTGATGCACCTGTCAAAGCATACGGATTTTCGTCTCAAACTCCAGCTCTCCAACCTCAAACACTATCGGATGCGGCTTCTCCTTCATCCTCAAGCAAAGATGTCCTCTATCCTGATGTGTTTATCCATGAAACTGCCATCATTGACGAAAACTGCGAAATCGGGGATGAAACAAAAATCTGGCATTTTTCTCACATTCTTTCAGGTTCCAGGATCGGCAAAAGCTGCAACATCGGCCAGAACGTGGTGATTGGACCGGATGTGAGTATCGGTCAACAATGCAAGATCCAGAACAACGTTTCCGTATACGAGGGCGTGACCCTGGAAGACGGCATTTTTTGCGGCCCGTCCATGGTCTTTACCAATATCTACAATCCTCGTGCGGAGATTCGCAAAATGGATCAGGTGCGGCCCACCCTGGTTAAAAAAGGAGCTACTCTTGGCGCCAACTGCACCATTATCTGCGGCGCAGCCATAGGGCGGTATGCGTTTGTAGGCGCCGGCGCCGTGGTGAATCGAAATGCGCCTGACCATGCCCTGGTAGTCGGCAATCCAGGCAAACAAATAGGCTGGGTATGTAAATGCGGTGAACGGCTGACCGATGACCTGGAATGCCTGGCCTGCGGCAAATTGTATGAAAAATGCGATTCCGGCATAAAAGAGATGAGTTTGTAAGTTTATACAGCAGTCGGTTTTACTCGGACATAAAAAATAAATTTCTCACAGAGTTCACAGAGACCTCAGATGTTAATTTTTTTAAAAACAAGTATTTTTTCTCTGCATACTCCGTGAACTCTGTGAGAGAACTCCTAAAAATGAAAATTACAACTATCATAGGCGCCCGCCCTCAATTCATAAAAGCCGCTCCTGTAAGCAAGGCAATCAGAAAGGCAGGCTATACAGAAATTCTGGTTCACACCGGCCAGCACTTTGACGCCAACATGTCTGATGTCTTTTTCAAGGAACTATATATCCCAAGACCTGATTATAACCCAGGCATCAACAGCGCCTCTCACGGAGCCATGACGGGCCGTATGCTGGAAAAGATTGAGGAAATTCTTATAAAAGAAAAACCGGATTGGGTGTTGGTGTATGGCGATACCAACTCAACCCTTGCAGGTGCGCTTGCCGCTGTAAAACTTCATATCCCCATAGCGCATGTCGAAGCCGGCCTCCGGTCTTTTAACAGGGAAATGCCGGAAGAACACAACCGGGTACTCACGGATCACTGTGCCGACATACTCTTCTGCCCCACAGAAACGGCAGTTAATAATCTCAGGAATGAAGGTTTTACCAATATAGTCACTAATTTTTCTTCCTTAACCCCTAATCCTTATTCCTTACCTCTCGTAACAAACGTAGGCGACACTATGTATGATGCTGTTCTCCAATTCTCTGAAATCGCCCAAAGGCAATCAACAATCCTTGAAGACCTGGGATTAAAACCAAAGGAATACCTGCTGGCAACAGTTCATCGACCATATAACACAGATATTCCTGAAAATCTTCAAAATATTCTCTCAGCCTTTATTGAAATCAACGAACCGATTATATTTCCTGTTCACCCACGGACAAGAAAAATTCTGGAGGCTAATTCCTTCTCACACCTCACATCTCATGCCTCACTCAAAATGATCCCTCCAGTCGGCTATCTCGACATGCTTATTTTGGAGCAAAATGCAAAAGCCATCCTCACTGATTCGGGCGGTATGCAAAAAGAGGCGTATTTTTTTGGAGTGCCATGCGTTACAATGAGAACGGAAACCGAATGGCTGGAGACTGTGAATGCAGGATGGGATGTGGTGGTTGGGGCAGACAGAAAAAAGATAGTTGAGGCAGTCAGGTCTTTTAAAACAGATAAACCTTGCCCGGAGCTGTATGGAGATGGCAGGGCGGCAGAGAGGATAGGACGCTTTTTGTCTTGCAAATAGTAGAATAGTGGCAACGTTATATGAATAAAGCAACAAAAGCACCAATGACCCCCCCCACCCATAATGGCAGTTCCGGTATCAAAAATGTTTCTTTGCCGGAGATATACCGACGAAAAACTGAAAGATATCGGCGCTTATTTTGGGGTTGGGAAATCCGGTGTATCTCAAGCATGCAGGCGTGTTAAAGATAAAATAAGAAAAGACAAAAAGCTTGAAAGAAAAATCTCAAAAATTGAAAAAAAGATAAATGTGTGAAGAATTAAGACCTGACCCCTATGTCTTTCTGGAAGAAGTAGAAAAGCTGAGAAGAAACAATAAAAACCAATAAAGCCGCGTTCCATACCTGCCGGAAAGATAAAAGTGTGAAGAATGAAGACCTGACCCCTATGTCTTTGCCTGAGATAAAGGAATGCAGCAGGGAATGCAGCAAGGAATGCAGCAAGGAATAATTCAGAATACAAAAGAAAATATCATAGAGGTTCTTGAATTACGTTTTGGAAAAATTTCACCTGAAATAATTAATAAAATAAATCAGATAAATGATCCGACAAAGTTAAAAGAGCTTCTTAAAAAGGGTATACAGATAAAAGAAATTGATAGTTTTGGATTCATTTGTTGATTCAGTTTGCAGGATTAAGATCGGGTGGAATGTAGTTAAAAAAGCAGGTGCTTCTCAAAAATTGAAAAAAAGATAAATGTGTGAAGAATGAAGACCTGACCCCTATGTCTTTTTTGGATAGAGGAGGTAAAAAGCATATGAAGATGTCCAAAAAAAAGTTTGTCCAGGAAATCAGTAACCTTGAGCTGTCGACGGATACGGCTATCGCTAAGTTATCTCAACAGCTTCACGAGTATGAGAAAAAATATAACCTGCGCTCAGAGATATTCTATAAGTTGATAGTTGGAAGCCCCGCAGAGGACACCCCGGATTTTATTGCATGGGCAATGTGTTACAGAAGCTACTTTCGGACGATTCAATCAAAATTCTCAATGGAGGAGCTTGTTGCGGGTGTTGCATAATTCTCACCAGCAAAGGCTAATTATCAATCGTTGTTTGCTGCTCTATGATCTTATAACCGAGAAATTCCGTCCTCTACATGAATTTCACATTGAATTTCCCTCCCTTGTGGAGCTTGCTTTGATCTCTGGCTATTTTCAAGCTTTTGTTGAGATTAGCCCAGGAGGACACTTCTTACACATTCATGAGGAATACGATTTTGAAGAGCACGGGCTTGAAGTCAAAGGTTACAGCTACAATCTTTTGGATAAAAGCAAGCACAACATCATTCGGGCCGATTCCCTTCCCCACCATCGAGTCGATTATAAGAGCCACAAATTGTCACACTTTCCAGACCATCTGCACGACGAAAAGGGAAGGATTTGTTCGTTTACCGGCAAGATAGAGGATTTTGTAAAAAGAGCTTCCGAAATTATAGAAAGCTAAGTTCAGGATTACAGCTTCGTCAATCAGTCCCCACGAGATTATGAACAATGATATCACAATTAAATTGGGGTCAAATAACGGCTTCAAGGTTCATAACAGCCACGATGAGAATAACCCTGGGCGTTCCGCTGGATAACCGCTGGATAACACTGTTAGAGTATCTGCAATAAGGTCAGAAGGTAACAACGTCCCCTATGGTTGACCATAAAATAAGAAAAGACAAAAAGCTTGAAAGAAAAATCTCAAAGATTGAAAAAAAGATAAAAGTGTGAAGAATGAAGACCTGACCCCAATTACGATGACATCCGGCAGCGGAGGTGGCAAGATTTCTCGGGATCAGCCGCAGGGGTGTTCAGAAAGCAGTTATAAGAGGATCAGAATTAAAAGGGATCATGTGTCGTTGGGATAATAAGTTTACAAAGTTGCCAACGTCCCCTCCTATGGAAATTAACTACAGGGGAAATGCTATGTTAAAAACGGTTAAATTCAATATTCCTAAACAATTAGCAGTTCGACTTCAACCATTAGGAAATCAGATCCCCAAAATTTTAGAATTGGGATTGAGGGGGTTAAATGCTGCTGAGCAACCGGGGTTCGAGGGTGCCGCTGACGTATTAGAATTTTTGGCAGGTCTACCTACTCCAGAAGAAATAATTGCGTTACGTCCATCTGAAGCTTTACAAAACCGCATTAGTAATTTGCTGAAAAAAAATCGTACAGAAGGTTTGACTGCTGATGAAGAGAAAGAATGGGAACGCTATCAATATATAGAACATCTGGTACGCATTGCTAAAGCCAAAGCTTATTTAAAACTCAAGGCATCCTGATCCACTTATGGGAACTTACATTCCTGCTAAATTGCGGCGGCTGGTCTACGAG
>JAYENE010000012.1:0-6407 GCA_034721935.1 Thermodesulfobacteriota bacterium | reverse complement strand
ATTTTATTTGATCGTCGTTATTTCTTAACGCTCACTAACATGCTCAAACAGTCAGCCGTTTTAAATTGAACTGCCCGCCACATCAGGTTGTTGGCAGGTTACTTTTTGAGTTTGTAAATTTCTGGTGTTAATAATTTTTCCCCACTCTTTTTTGTTTATTTCAATCAAATACTTTTTTCTAAGATTCTCTATCCATGGTTTATAGGCTTCTTCCGCCTTTTTTCTGCGCAACTGTTTTACGATTATTCTATTTAAATCCCCGTCTGCCTTATCCGGATCCGCGGATAGGGCAGATTGTCCGCCATGCCCTTTATAATGGTTTTCATAATAGTTTGATATATCTTCAGGAGTTATTGCAACATTTTTCTTTAACTCTCTTTCAACCACCTTCTCTATCAGCAAACGCCTTTCAAGCTCTTTTTCCCACAAATGATATGACACAGCCTGCTCAAGTAAAGTCTGCTCAAAAGCATTATCATCATAATCTCCCTTTATTTGCGCAACAGCTTCCTCAAGTTCTGAATCAGAAATCCCGATATTTAACTCTTTTGCCCTTTCCAGTATAATCATCTCCTCTATCAACTGGCTCAAAAGCCGCAGCTTAGCTCCCCTGCAAGAATCCGGCTCCTGCAATGCATTATGGGAATAAGCTGCTTTAACAATTTCAAAGGCTCTGTTGAAATCAACTATTGTAACAACTCTGTCTCCGACTCTAATTAAATAATTATCACCGGACGCTGAATCAGACCCATAATCACCGCACCCTGTTAAAGAGCAGGTAATTAATAAAGCCCAAGTCAAAAAAATAAACTTATTAAAACATATCATCATTAATAAACGCAAGGATCAGAGGGGTAAGGGTTAAATAACAAATCACAAATATCAAATAAATTACAATGACCAAAACCCTGCCGCGACAGGCGCAAGCACGGCGGGTCAAAATCCCACTCGCCGTGCTTGCGCACTGTCGCAGCAGGAACCCGTATCTTTTTGGTCGAGTAGTCGAGTAGGAAAATGGTCGAGTTGTTAACTACACTACTCGACTACTTGACTAATTTCCTACTCGACTATCCTGTTTCATTGAATATTGGGATTTGCCTGCCTGTGCGTGTCCGCACGCAGACAGGGAATTTATTTGTAATTTGATGCTTGAAATTTGGGATTTTATAAGTTCTTCGTATTCGCTTTCAAGTGATTGGTAAATTCTTACCCCTTACCCCTTAATCCTTAATCCTTAATCCTTAATCCTTAATCCTGCTCAACGGTTAACATGTTGAGTAATTTCTTTCAAGATGTTTTTGGTCTCCAACAATAGACCCGCTGCAGTGCGCTTTGACAGTTTTGCTTTTAGCGCATGGTCTGGCGTAAAACTAAAACAATTGCTCTTGTCAATAATCATATCAACAATGCCAAAGGGATATTTCTGGTGAGCCTCTGAAAAATAAAGGATGAGTTGCTGTCCGCTCAGGTCAAGCCGTTTCACCCCGGCTTTTATTGAAAATACTTTAAGCATGATTTTTAATAAAAGATTGTTTGCCTCTTTTGGCAAGGCTCCAAAGCGGTCGATCAGCTCTTTCTTAAAATCTGAGATCTCACTAAGCTCTGTCATCTTTGCAAGGCGGCGATAAGCTGAAAGCCGCTGGTTGATATCGGAAATATAAAGTTCGGGAATAAAGCTTGACAAAGATATATTAATCTCAGGTTCAAGGCCTTCCTGAACCGGCTTTCCTTTAAGCTCAGATACAGCGTTTTCCATGAGTTTTAGAAACATGTCATAACCTACCGCAGCTATATGGCCGGACTGGGATGCGCCCAGGATTGTGCCTCCTCCTCTTATCTTTAAATCGCTCATGGCTATTTGAAAACCAGCGCCAAGCTCACTATGTTCCATTAATACCTTCAGACGTTTCTGAGCGTCCCTGCCTAAAGCCGTTTCATCAGGAATAAACAGGTATGCATAAGCTTGTTCATCAGCCCTGCCTACCCGGCCTCGCAACTGGTAAATCTGCGCCAATCCGAATCTGTGTGCCCGATTAATAAGAATGGTATTAGCTGAAGGAATATCAAGGCCGGACTCAATTATCGTAGTGCAAACAAGCATGTCGATCTCTTTATTGAAAAACCGCAGCATCACAAGCTCAAGCTCATCTTCAGTAAGACGGCCATGCGCCACATCAAGCCTGACTTCAGGCACCAGTTTTTGCAAATAGTTTGCCATTGCCCATATATTATGAATATCGTTGTGAACAAAATATATCTGGCCCTTTCTTTTTAACTCATTTCTTATTGCTTCCGAAATAACCACCCCGTCAAACTCAGAAATATATGTGATAATTGACTGGCGATGCTCGGGCGGTGTTGAAATAATACTCATGTCACGCACTCCCATCATGGACAGGTGAAGAGTGCGTGGTATCGGCGTTGCCGTCAAGGTCAGAACATCTACAGTGCTCCTGATTTCTTTCAGTTTCTCCTTGTGTTTAACGCCAAAGCGCTGCTCTTCATCAAGCACAACAAGCCCCAAATTTTTAAAAGCAACATCTTTCTGGATAAGCCTGTGGGTTCCTATGACTATATCTATCTTTCCGGCTTTAAGCCCGTCTATAATTGCACGCTGCTCACGGACAGAACGGAATCTGCTTAAACACGCAACATTGACGGGATAACGCTTAAAACGGTCTGCAAATGTCTTAAAATGCTGCTCCGCAAGCACCGTTGTAGGAACCAGGATTGCAACCTGTTTTCCGTTATCAACAGTTATAAAGGAAGCTCGAAGGGCTACCTCTGTCTTGCCGTATCCAACATCGCCGCATACAAGCCTGTCCATCGGGGTCGGCTCCTCCATATCATGCAGCACATCATCAATTGCCCTTATCTGGTCAGGTGTTTCTTCATACGAAAAACCAGCCTCAAAATCCTGCGAATCACAGTCTATTGCCTTAAAAGCATAACCTTTCTTTACTTTCCGCTCAGAATAGAGTTTGAGGAGTCTTCCCGCGATCTTCTGAACCGATTTTTTAACCCTTTCCATAACCCGCTGCCATGATTTGCCGCCCAGCTTGTCAAGAACAGGGATTATTCCGTCCAGCCCCATATACTTTTGCACCATACTCATTCTATCTACAGGAAGATAGAGCTTATCATTATCTTTATAGATAATAAGCAGAAAATCGTTACCTGTTCCATCTATCTTAAGCTTTACCAGGCCATCAAAGCGACCAATTCCCTGTTCAGCATGAACAACAAATTCGCCTTTCTTCAACTCTGCAAATTCAAGCATCCCGGCTTGAACCTTTGTTTTTTGTGTTAAAATCCTTTTCCTGCGGCGCTTTACGCCGAATATTTCCTCCTCTGTAATTATAGCCAAAAATTCATCCAGCCAGGCAAAACCGGATGAAACCCGGCCAAGACACACGGCCGCAGCCCTTTTACTGGATTTAGCTACAGGAAACCCGTTAATGATTTTGGGCTTAATGCCATACGGCGACAAAAGAGATTTTATGCGGTCAGCCTGCAACCTGGCGCTGCAAACAATAAGAACGGCATATCCTGTCTGCTTTTTATCATTAATCCAGTTCGCAAGAGGCAAGAGAAGGTTCTCTTTTTTCATATGAGCCTTAAGTTCAGTTCTGACAGCAACGTTATCTTCAATATTAAAATCTATCCGCAAAAAAGGTTGGCTCTTGTCCCAACCTTCTCCTGACACAGGAAGCATTTTGAGTGTCAGAGGCTTTCTCTCAGACAGCATCTCCTTTGCCTTTGGCCATTGCATGTAAAAAGCGTCAGGCTCAACACACAGTCTGGCCTCTTTGCAGGCAACAAGATAGTTCTTTGTCGCCTGTTCCTGAAATTGACTGGCCGCCTCTTCCAATTCTTTTGGCTCTATAAGAATAAAAAGGGCATTGTCGGAAACATAATCAAACAGTGTGTCAAGCTGAGGATATATCAAAGAAATCAGGCTCTCAATTCCTGGAAACACCCCCTCTTTCCTGATACGTTCAATTAGCTCTCTAACTTTGGTTACCGGAAGATCAAGGGCAGACGCCTGCTCTCTTATCCTGCCTATTATTTGATCCATAAGATCCATTTTCAGGATCGCTTCCCCTGCCGGAAGTATGACCGCTTCCTGTATATTTTTTATTTTGCGCTGGGTTGCGGCTGAAAAAAATCTTAAGGAATCCACGGTTTCTCCGAACAGTTCGATCCTTAGCGGATTTGAATACAAAGGAGAATAAATATCCAGAATCCCGCCTCTAACACAAAAATCCCCGGGCTCCTCCACAATCGCGGCTCGAACATAACCACCGGCAATCAGTTTTTCTATCAAAAGATCACGGTCAATATCTTCACCAGTCATTATAAGCTCAACATAATCGCTCAGCATAAGCTTTGGAATGAGTCTTTGCAGCAGGGCGCTTACAGTTGTAACTACAACCGGCGGCATTTCACCCTCTATCAAACGGTAGAGAGCGCTTATCCGCTTTGCCGCTGTTTCGCTGTGATATGACAAACGCTTAAACGGCAAAATATTATAAGGCGGGAAATATATTGAGGCCTTTTGAAGATCTTTTGAAAAAAAGCGCAAATCTTCCAAAAGTGTTTCAGCATCTTTTGACGAAGCTGCTACAACAACAACAGACATCCTGTACTCCATATATATTTTAGAGACAAGGAATGCCCTATCAGACCCGGACAGGCCAGTGCACTCAATTCCGGAATTTCTGCAAGGAATTAAATCAATTAAGGATTTAAGCGAACTTTTTTCTTGATTTAGATTCATAAACAAAGCGCTGCATTTCTATTTGATGAATTCTGCTTTTTACGAATTCATCATTTTATCAGGCCGACATAGCTCAGTCGGTAGAGCATCTGATTCGTAATCAGCAGGCAGGCGGTTCGACTCCGCCCGTCGGCTCCAGAAAAAACAGGGATTTCAATCGGTTTAAATGACCTTAAGACTCTGATAAAATTGCTGCGTTCGCAGGAATGACAGCCGCAGCATATCATCACAATTTTAACAAACTGGTAATGCGCGCCTTTGTATTATTAACCTTGGTGTTTCCGTTACCATCTTAACGGCCTTATCTTCGCCTATTATTTCTTTTGCCGCTCTAACTCCATTTGAAAGGATTGGCGGCCTCCAAGTGGAGGAATGGGCATCGGTTGCGATGACGTGTGCCAATCCGCTTTTCAGTATTTCTTTTGAGATTTTTTGGGCGCGTGTTCCGAAATCTCCGGTGATGCTCATGGCTGTTATCTGTGACAGGGCTCCTGCTTTGACAAATCGTGAGAGTATAGTGATATTCTTTTGAATGGTTATGTTTCTTTCCGGGTGTGAGATTATGGGTATCATATCATTTTCGATAAGATTTTTTATAAAATTCTCAATTTGCTCTTTTGGAAAATAATCGGTCAATTCGAGAATAACATGGCTGCCGCAGTTGTTCATTGTCAGTAAATCACCTTTGTGAATTAAGTACAAGAATATCCGGGTCACAATAACAACCTCTGCCCCGGGAAATATCGTCAATGGCACATTTTTGGCTTTAATGGCTGAATTCAGTTCTTCCACCTTTTTCAGAACATCTTTTTTGGAAAAATTGTAGATACCCTTGAGCATGTGGGGTGTAGCGACGATTGTGTGAATTCCATCGTCCGCCGCTATACGGCACATCCTTACTGATTCAGCTATGTCGTCTGGACCATCATCGAGACCGGGAAGAATATGGAAATGCATGTCTATCATGAACTTACGGGCTTAAAAGATGAACGTCGAACACCCGCCGTGCCCGCGCCCGTCGCGGCAGGTCGAACATCGAACGTCCAACGTCGAATGAAATAACGAATGTTAAATAGGCGAATATTGAACATCATACCCGCCTGCCAACGCCTATCTTGTAAGGAAGTTGTAACGACGGCACAAAAGGCAATGGCGGGCAGATGATCTCGTAAAAAGTTGTCACTCCGGTAGATCCCGGATCGAGTCCGGGAGGAGTCCAGAGGAGTTGTAACTACTTGAAAATACTGGATAGCGCTAATGGTTAGCACTGACGCTTCACTTCGTGTCACTCCGTGCCCGGCTGGAGTTTATCCCGCACTTGATGCGGGTCCGGAATGACGAAAGAACGCATTACTTGACTCTTTACGACACTATCAACATCTGTTTCTTTATCTTTTCCATTCACCATTCGATGTTGGACGTTCGATGTTGGACGTTCATCTTTTAATTTTTTCTTTCTTTTTCCTTTCCCCCTCCTCGGTGTAATAATAATCATATTTGTACCTAAATTGAGCGATTTTGAAGCTGAACCGCATTTTATGATGCAAAACATTCTACTCAAACAGCAATTTTAAGTCAAAACATCTTTTTCGGTAAGCGGAAGGCGTATTATTTCAGCAGTACTTGG
>JAYENE010000011.1:0-6427 GCA_034721935.1 Thermodesulfobacteriota bacterium | reverse complement strand
TGAGATCTTGATGCATAAGGGTTTACGAAAACCGCAGGCATACCCGTGGATATGTCGAGGATTTTCGTGAATCCTTGATGCGCAAGAGATCAGTGCAGATCGAGCCAAAAATCGCTCAATTTAGGTTCTAATAAGATAAATTTTGTATCATAAGCCGTGCCAAACAACAACGATATAATTTTATCAATTTTGATGAATTCGTACAAAGTCCATAGTACAGGAAATCCCATTTTTTGGTCAATTTTATTAATAGATTAGAAACTATCAGTCTGCAATAATGGTTCGTAGCTCTTAGCTGGTAAGCTGGTAAGCGCAACGGCTCAACAGCTTAATAGCTCAACAGCTCGCCCGAAGGGCGCTAACTTGGTCTTGATAAACTGATCCATATGTTATAGATATTTTTTTAAAAAAGAAAAAACCTCACGCAAAGGCGCAAAGGCGCAAGGTTTTTCCAGCTCTCCGAGCCGTAGGCTCTACGAGCCAGAGGCCACAAGACTGAATCAATTTAACTATTGGCATTTACAGCATTTAGTAAGGCCGAAAATTACCAAAGCTTTTTTTATTTCCTTTCTTTGCGCCTTTGCGTGAAATTTTTGAAAAGTGTAAACTGGCAAATAAAGGATGCCCAAGAATGATATATGCAATATTCAGGACAGGACTTAATCGTGGCAAAAATAAAAGCAGATGATAAAAAGCTTACCGTAATAACCACCCATATTAATGCCGATTTTGATGCATTGGCATCCATGCTTGCCGCACAGAAGCTATACCCTGGTTCTATTATTGTTTTCCCGGGCTCATATGAAAAAAGCCTGAGGAATTTCTTCATAAAGTCAATGGTATATCTCTTTAATATGGCCAATATAAAGGACATTGACTTTTCAAATATCAAAAAACTTGTTCTTGTCGATACAAAGCAGCCAAGCCGAATCGGAAAATTTGCATCTATTTTGAAAAGGTCTGATTTAGAGATAGATATTTATGATCATCATCCAGCTATGGCAAATGATATCAAAGGAAATTACGAGGTTAATCGCGTAATAGGGGCAACCGTTTCCATCCTCACCGAAATCATCAAGAAAAAGGGGATCGACCTATCCCCTGATGAAGCAACTATATTGTGTCTCGGCATATATGAAGATACAGGTTCTTTTACCTTTTCTTCTACCACCGAAATGGATTTTATTGCAGCCGCGTTTTTAATTTCAAAGGGAGCAAATTTGGATATTGTATCAAATCTGATTTCCAGAGAGATAAGCGCGGAACAGGTCGGGCTATTAAACGATATGATTCAGGCGGCAATGCACTACAATATCAACGGAATCGAAGTTGTAGTGACATGTGTAACTACCGACAATTATTTCCCCGATTTTGCCTTTCTTGTACACAAAATAGTCAAGATGGAAAATATCCGCGCAATATTTGCCCTGGCGCTCATGGGAAACAAGATTTACATTGTTGCGCGAAGCAGAATACCGGAAGTTGATGTGGGGGCTATACTCGCCCATTTTGGAGGAGGAGGGCATTCTTTTGCAGCTTCTGCTGCAATCAAGAACAAGACTCTGGCGCAAACCGCACAAGAATTAATTGAAAACCTTTATAAAAGCATCAGGCCGAAAAAATGGATAAAGGATCTTATGTCTTCTCCTCCGATTACAATAAAATCGGATGTCTCTTGCAGGGATGCTAACAATTTCCTGACGCGTTACAATGTAAATGCCCTTTTAGTCACGGATAAAGCTGAAGATGATGGGAGTAAAGAAAGGCTTGTCGGTTTTATAACACGACAGGTAATTGAAAAAGCCCTTTACCATAAGCTGGATTATGTCAAGGTAAAGGAATATATGACTACAGAACTGTCAATTGTCGGATCAGACGCCGATCTTCCGGAAATTCAGGAAAAGATAATCGGAAACAGACAGCGCATTCTGCCTGTTGTTGATGATGGTGTTATAAAAGGTGTTATTACACGCACCGATCTATTAAATGTCCTTGTTCGGCAGACACAAGACTCAACTTCAGGCTTATTAGACCGGAAAGCTGAGACGGTTCACGCCAGGACAAGAAATGTTGTAAGATTTATGAATCAACGTATCCCTGAGCGTTTGATGGATATATTGAAAACAGCAGGTGAAGTGGCGAGTGAAATCGGTTACAGCGCTTATGTTGTAGGAGGATTTGTTCGTGATCTGTTTTTGTATAGGGCAAATGAGGACATAGATATCGTCATAGAAGGTGACGGCATAGCCTTTGCGAAAAAATATGCTGAAAAATGCAATGCGCGTATTCATGCGCATGAAAAATTCGGCACAGCGGTTATAATCTTTTCTGATGATTTTAAAATTGATGTGGCTTCCGCGAGAATGGAATATTACAAGTTTCCTGCCGCGCTTCCTACAGTTGAAATGAGTTCAATAAAACTGGATATGTTTCGAAGAGACTTTACCATCAATACTCTGGCGATTCATCTTAACCATGACAGATTCGGCAGGTTAATAGACTTTTTTGCAGCGCAAAAAGATATTAAGGGAAAAACTATCAGGGCTTTGCACAACCTGAGTTTTGTTGAGGATCCGACGCGGGCCTTCCGCGCAATAAGATTCGAACAGCGTTTTGGTTTCACAATAGGGAAACTAACTTCAGGGCTGATTAAAAATGCAATAAAAATGGATTTTTTCAAGCGCCTCAGCGGACGGAGGGTATTTAATGAGCTGCGTCAGATTCTTGAAGAGGAAAACCCGGTGCCCACGGTTAAAAGGCTTTGTGATTATAAACTGCTTAAGGCGATTCATCCTTCAATAGAAATTAATGAAGAGGTTATTTCATTATTAAATTCCGTTAAAAAGGTATTATCATGGCATGATTTGCTTTTTCTGGAAGAATTATATATGAAGTGGGGCGTTTATTTCCTGGCGCTTGTCAGGCATTGCGACGATAAAACATCGGAGAAAATCTGCACCCGGTTCGAACTTTCACCGCAGCACAAAACAATTGTCTGCAAAGAACGTTTCATGGCTGACAAATCTCTTCTTGCGCTGGAACGAACCAGATCGCTTAAAGACAGTTTTCTTTACAAGCAACTTTACGGTTTTAAGACAGAGCTGATCTTATATATGATGGCTGTAACAAAGCGAAAGAGGATAAAAAAATCCATATCTCGATACTCTACAAAACTAAGATATGTTACTACATCTATCACAGGCAAACAGTTAATAAAGATGGGTTTAAAGCCTGGGCCTATATACAGGGAAATTCTGGATGCGGTTTTATATGCAAAATTAGACGGGAAACTAAAAACAGCAAACGACGAACTTATATTTGCAAGAAATTATGGTAGCCGTTCACGGCTTGAAACTTGAAATTGGAAAGTAGAAATTTGGGAGAAAGCAGGTATGCATTCCCACGCAGGAGCGTGGGAACGAGTCAAAGGTATTCTACCAATTTATAAACCAGCAGAGCGAAGCGATTGGCATCCTTCATTTTGCAGTTTACACTTGACTGAAAAGTGGCAGCGGCATCCTGCCGCTGATCCAAGAGGCTGAAAGCCTCTTCTACAATTTACAGTTTTTAGCTCCAAAAGTGTCAACTACTTTTATCTCAAAATGAAGGATGCCGAAATTTTCATACTTTGAACCTATAAACCTTGAACGGTGAACCTTCTTTATTAAGGGCTCGACAAAAAATAACTTCACATTTCTTTGCGCCGATGCATCCCGCCTGACTGCGTTGCGAAAATTCTGAATATGCTTGATATTCATGCTTTTTCGCGCCTTGTCAGCCGAGCGTCTCAACACCTGAAATTGCGAACTTATTTCTTACCGAACCCTAAGGAGCTTTTCAATGAACAGAAAAAAACGGATTTTAAGCGGAATGCGTCCGACAGGACCGCTTCATCTTGGCAATTTGCACGGCGCTCTTGCAAACTGGGTCGAAATGCAACACCAGTATGAATGCTTTTTCTTTATTGCGGACTGGCATGCCTTAACCAGCGATTATGCAGATACAAGTTTAATGTCAGAATATGTCCAAAATATGATGATAGACTGGCTGAGCGTCGGCCTTTCGCCTGACAAAAGCACATTCTTTGTTCAATCGCATATTAAGGAACATGCAGAACTATTTCTTATCCTTTCAATGATAACACCTGTTCCATGGCTTGAACGGAATCCAACCTACAAGGAACAAATTGCCCAGATTAGTGATAAGGATCTTTCCACTCTTGGGTTTTTAGGCTACCCTGTCCTCCAGGCTGCGGATATCATAATGTATAAGGCAGACGGCGTGCCCGTAGGGATTGACCAGGTTCCACATGTAGAAATTACGCGGGAGATTGCCCGGCGATTCAACCACTTCTATGGAAAGGTATTTTCCGAACCCAAAGCAATTTTAACCAAAACACCTAAAATACTTGGCGCGGATCGCCGCAAAATGAGCAAAAGTTACAATAATGCCATATACTTATCAGACAAGCCGGATATTATAGCTTCCAGGGTCGCCGGTATGATTACCGATCCTCAACGGGCCAGGAAAACCGACGCCGGCAATCCAGATATATGCAATGTTTTTGAATTTCATAAACTATATAGCGACAGCGAAACTGTGAATAAAATAAACAATGAATGCCGCTCGGCGCAAATAGGATGTGTTGAATGCAAAAAGATAATGGCCCAAAATCTCATAAAGGCTCTTGAACCTATTAGAGATAAAAGAAAATACTATGAGGATCGGCCTGAACTCGTTGACGCGATTATAGCAGACGGATCTAACAAAGCACGGAATATAGCGCAGCAAACCATGAAAGAGGTCAGGTCTGCGATGAAAATATCTGGATGAATTGAGGGATTGAGGGATTGAGGGATTGAGGGATTAAGGGATTAAAATCAATAAAATACCTTTAATCCCTAAATCCCTAAATTCGCAATTAAGCGAAGCGAATTCCTAAATTCCTAAATTCGCAATTCCTAAATTATGAATCTTAAGAGAATTAATTGTGCCGGACGAAATCTATAAAGTACAACTTGACGGTGTTTTTGAAGGTCCAATGGACCTTTTAATTTACCTTATAAAAAAAAATGAGGTAGATGTTTATGATATTCCAATAGCCTTAATAACCGACCAGTATTTAAAATATCTGGAATGGATGAAGTCGATGAACATAGATTTTGCCGGAGACTTTCTTGTCATGGCAGCCACCTTGATTCAAATAAAGTCGAGGATGCTTTTGCCTGTTCATGAGGATGAAGAATCTGAGGAGGACCCCCGCCTGGAGCTTACAAAACCCCTGCTGGAATACCTGCAGGTAAAGTCGGCTGCCGAACATCTAAGCGCAAGGAGTATTCTTGGCGAAGATACTTTTATCAGAACTATTGATAAAGAGGATTATTTAACAGCCGGTGAAGATGAAATTATTAATGTCGACCTGTTTGAACTTATCGATGCATTTAAAAAAATACTTGAAAATATTTCCGATGACCAAAGGCTGGATTTAACTGCAGATAGAATCTCTGTAAAAGACAGAATTGCTCAGATAGTAGATTTACTCGAAAAGCAAGCATCAATAACCTTTGGCGAGCTGTTTTCTTCAGATGTCAACAAGGGTGAGATTATATTAACCTTTCTTGCAATCCTTGAAATGGTTAAGCTCAGCCTTGTTCGTATTGTTCAGCATGTTCATACAGGCATTATCAGAATTTTTTATTTGTGATGGAAGATATTAAAAAGATTATCGAAGCTCTGCTGTTTGTTTCCGATTCTTCACTTACAATAGACCGGATTAAGAGTGTGCTTGCCTTAAACAGCACAAAAGAGATACAGGATGCTCTTTCGGCTCTTTCAGATGAATATGAAGCCCGCAAAGGCGGATTTTATTTACACGCAGTTGCAGGTGGTTATCAGATTCGCACAAGACCCGAATATACAAAATGGATCAAACGCTTAATCAGGACAAAACCGGTTCGTATAAGCAAAGCCGCCATGGAGACGCTTGCAATTGTTGCCTATAAACAGCCGATTGTAAGAAGTGATATCGAACATATAAGGGGGGTTGATTGCGGGGGAATTCTTCGCACGCTGCTTGAACGCAAGTTCATACGAATTTTAGGGCGCAAGGAAATTCCTGGCCGCCCTTTGATTTATGCAACCACCAGGCAATTTTTGGAAATATTCGATTTAAAGGATCTTAAAGATCTTCCCACTACAGAAGAGATAGAAAAACTTGGGAATACAGCGGACACATAACGGGAGTATAGTTTGTTAAAATTGGAATGATATCCCACAGCATCATCATTTATCGGGCGGGCCGCCCGCTTCGCCTGAGCGAAAGTCTTCAGGGATGCTGACTGCCTCATTTGGCCGAGAGCGATGGCGGGCGGGATAAACCCGCCCCTACAGGTTACGCGTATCAAATTTCGTAGGGGCGGGTTTATCC
>JAYENE010000010.1:0-6438 GCA_034721935.1 Thermodesulfobacteriota bacterium | reverse complement strand
AGTGTTGAGGCGCCCGGCTGGCAAGGCGCGAAAGCGCAGGAATATCAGGCATATTCCGAGCTTTCGCAACGCAGTCAGGCGGGATGCATCGGCGCTTAAAATGTGAAGTTATTTTTGAGCGAGCCCTTAGTAGCCATATTTGCCTTTTTACTCTGTCGATGACACACTTGCAGAACTATAGGTATTCATACAGAATTTCTTGCGAATTTTACTGTGCGTTATAGACCGATATTCCCAGGGACGTCAAGAAATTTACCCATGCCCCTCTAATTCCTATAGAGGGGATTTTGATATTTATGGCGCTATAGAATTTAGAGCGTACAGCGGGACGCCCATGTTTTTATGCGTTTCTCATTTTATTTTTGGTCTTTTACGGAGATCGCAGATATATATTTCAGGAACAGATGCAACCAGAATTTACAGGTAGTAATCTTTAAGTTTTTCTGCAAAGCATTCCTGCCTTATTCGTAATACTTTAGCGTTATGCAACAAACCATCTGAAATCAAGCTTCGGGTGTGATCAGATTTAAAACAGGAAACTGTTTGAAGGAATTAGAAATCGTTAAGAAAGAATTAGGTTTAAAACGCCGTTTTTGTCTAATTCTTTGGTTGAGTTACCACTATTTCTTTATAGTTATGGCAAGTTCTTTCTTTACGATTTCTTATTCGTGAGTTTTTCCTGGTTTAAATTTGATTATACCTGAAGCGCATTTATTTTCAAAAAGCTAAAGTGTTACCCTTATTCTAATTTCGACAACTACTGGATTTACTTCAAAAGGTTCAGCCAGTTCATTCGAGGGGGTCAGATACGATGTCTTGAATGTCATCTTAATTCCTTCTTGAGCGCCTTAAGTAGTTCCTGGATTTTCGCCTTCTCAACGCCCTCTTTTCTTATAGATCTAAAGAGTACCGGCGCCTCGGCCATCAATTCTTTATCGGAAACGATACCGGTAGGAATTTTACCTGCACTAATAGTGGCTAAATCACAAAATTCCAACCAATCATCAGATCCTTCCTTAATGCCAGGCGCTGAGGCATATTGCAGCCTTTTTTTCCTTGCTTTGCGGTGGAGTCAGGATGCCTCTTTCGATCTTGCTCCTACAGTAGCTTTGATTTTTTACACGGGGATTTGGATGGAAAAGGCGCTTGCAATGGGCGCATCGCTTGTTTTGATTCATGAATTCCCTCCTTGAGAATCCATAAAGCAAACACATGTGCCGGTATAAAAGAAAGTAGAAGAACTAAATCCAAAGAAAATATAATGGATAAATTTGGAAGGAAGAAAATATAGAAGAAAAAATCAGGTGGGGAATTAAAACCCTTGCTTATGGGGTACTTTTTCACCCTTGAAAATTGGATACTTTCTCGGCGCTGTTAACATTTAGTTAAATGTTATGTTTCATCATCTTCAATTGTATCTTCGACGGTATCCATTGGCGGATCTGTTAATCATTGTTTTTCCCTATCATTTTTAAAACAATTTAATATCCTTATTTAGAAGATTCGGTTTAGAAATAACGCTTCTGCCCAGTTCTTTTTCAGTTTCTTTTCTGGCATTTCCGGCAACTTTACCCCCGCGCCTGGCAACCTTTTTGTATGGCAAAGTCTTTTTGTTCTTCAATTCCGCGCTCTTTCCATTCGTCTGTCAGATTCTGCCGTATGGCGATTCCCCTTAATCTTTTGTCAATCCAGTCTTTGGGATAGCCCTTTTTCTCATAAATTTCTTTCATCCGTTGTTGCACAAGTTCGGGATTTTCTATCTCGTCAAGCCGGTCCTGACCTACCTGCGCCAACCAGCGTTTAAAAGGTTCGGCTTTTTTACTGGGGATTGATTGAATCAGACGAAAAACATCTTTGATGTTTCCTGCTAATGTTTTTCTCTTTTTACCTGTTTTTGTTGGCATTCCTACATGGGGACAATTTGTCCCTACGTAGAATCCAAGCTCTTCATCTCTTTTACGAATCTTTTTAAGATAATCTGCAGGGCTGGGACTATCGGTTAATACGCCAACGATATCAACGAATGAAATAAAACTATTCATCATTATGCCAGGTTCTGCGAATCTCTTTGACTTGGAAAACGATTAGTTTGTTTTGCTTATCTACCATAATTATTTCCTTGCTAATTTCAATCGTACCCAATTTGGGGACAACTCAGTTTTTAATTGACAGTTAAAAATTGATAATTATCCATTGTCAATTGCTTTTCAAATGCTTTTTGCAGGATTGATTTTTTTAGTTCTTTTAAATTATTTAGTTGTTTTGATAGATGGTTAGAACTACAAAATACCAATTTTCCATACGCCCTTCTCTAAAAATGCCTCAATGGTTTGACGATGCGCTTTATTAATTAAGTTAGAGTGCGAGATTTTTTTTCTTTTTGCATACTCTGCAAGCGTTACAATTTCCATTCCTTCAAGATAGGCCAATCTTTTGTGATAACTATTAGCAATTGCCTTTCCAACGATCCCTTCCATAATTGACGCTTTGCCTCTGTCATCAAATTCATTAAAAGCGTCATAGTATAATTTTCGATCGATAAATTTGATGTTTATTGGCACAAAACCTTCTCTTATGAGAAGATAATTGTTTATCACCCTTCCGATACGGCCATTTCCATCTACAAATGGATGAATATGTTCAAAAGTAAGATGCAGAAGAGCAACTCTTTTTATAATATTTTCATTTGGGGTTGAATAATATTGGATAAGCATTTCTTCAAGTTTTTCAAGTACTTGTTTTGGATCTAAAGCAATGTGGTTTGCAACGCGCACCCATTCATCATTGTTTCGAAAGCGACCGGCGACGTCATCACGAATATTGAAAAGCAGCGTTTTATGTAAAAACAAAATTATCTCAAGGTTTAACTCTTGTTCTTTTGCTTTTGTATATATATAAGAAACGACTCGCGCTAAATTTTTTGCTTCAAATAATTCCCTTTCGGAAATATACCTGTCCAGATCTATTTGTAATAAAATCTTTTCTGTTTCTTCGAGAGTAAGCGTACTGTTTTCAATAGCATTTGAGTTATAAACCTGCTCAGCGACTTCTGCTTCAGCGAGCAGTTTAAGAAGCGGCTCTTTCTTTACTGCAGCTTTGTAATATCGCTCTCGCAAAGAATGTATTTTAGCGAATATATTTAATGTTTTTGCCATGGCTTAATCTTATAAATTTTCACTCTTTTGTCAACAAAACCGTGAAAATATGTTATCAATTGTATCATTTTCACGGTTTTGATCTCATAATTGCCCTTCAAACGTTTTTTGCAGGATTGATTTTTTCAGTTCATCCAAATCAGACAGCCTTTGTTGATATACTTTTCCAAGATTTTTGGTCTGAGTTAACAAATCATTTAAATTTTCAATTATTCGCTTTTGTTTATCGGTTGAGCGTACAGCAGGACGCCACGATTTTATGCGTTTCTCATTTTATTTTTGGTCTTTTGGGGATTATGCAAAGGTCTCGATCTTATAGCGGGACTGGGTTAGCGCTCGCTGTTCAGTTCAAAACAGTGTGAGTTGAGACTGTTTTTTCTTTAAACGGGTCTGTTTACGTTCCATCAACCTTTGTTCAATGTCTTTAATAAAAGGTGAAATTGTTCTTAAAGTGCGCTTTCCGTATATCGTCCGTTTTTTTGCCATTGTTAAATAGAGTCTTTCTTTTGAGCGGGTCATGGCTACATAGAAAAGCCTTCTTTCTTCATCAAGATCGACCTGCTCTTCTCCATCTCTTATAAAAGGGATAAAACCCTTTTCGAATCCGGCAATAAAAACCACCGGAAATTCCAGCCCCTTAGCGGCATGCATGGTCATTAACGCCACCTTTTCAGCTTGTGAATCATATATATCCGTATCTGTCTGCAACGCCGTCATCTCAAAAAAATCTGTTGAATTATTGCCAAACTCTTTAGACAGCTCTATCAACCTAATTACAGCCTCATTTCTTTCTGGATACTGTTTTAACATTAAAGCAAGTCTGGTGTTGTTTATAATAAAATGAAGTTTTTCTTCCACGCTTTTCTCATTAACAGCCTTTTGCAACTCGGGCAAATCGACTAAAAAATCATGAAGCTGCAACTGGCGCTTTGCGCTCATACCGGGTATTGGGAAACGCCGGGCATTATAAAATCCTTTTGTTAAGGTAAAATGATTCCGGCAGCGCCATCTTGTAAATATTTTGTGAAGGCTGCTTAATCTCTGTTTTTCTATTTTGTTGTTTTGTTATATATTTTTTATGCGCCTTTATCGTTGAACCTGTCTTCGGCATAATAAATAGCGATTTCTGGCCCATCAACCGTTCCCGCTCCTGGTCTTTAAATATCTCCACACGGCCAAACTCACCGTCATATCCCGGAAAAATATTGATCTCTGCCTTGCGCATCCTTTTTACAGCCTCACCAAGCAGCGGAATGCCGGCCTTATTAATGGTCTTTGGATTTAAATTGTGAAGTATACTAAATTCCGGGCCAAGACTTTCAAGAGCTGCGCTGTAATTTCTCATTACCTTTTTTGATCCCGGGCCGACCTGTAATATTTCTGATAAAATATTAACGAGAGGAACTATGCTGTAATAAGGGTGGGTTTTTTGCGGCTTTTCATTTTTTGGACGATCAGCCAATTCTTCAACACGGTATAATACTCCGATGGTCAAAGGTTTTCCGCAAACCGGACATATTCCTTTATTTTTTATGGTTTTTTCTGGCCTAAGACAAACAGAGCATTTGCGGTGTCCGTCTAAATGATATTTTCCTTCTTCAGGATAAAATTCAAAGGTGCCTAAGAAATGCTTGGGATCACCTGTCTTTATTGCCTTTTTTATTGCAGGATATGAAAGGTTGGTGTCGAAAATATTCGCTTCTCTGCCGAGTTTTAACGGAGAGTGGGCATCTGAATTTGATACAAGGGTAAGATTGTCAAGGCTGGATACACGCCAGTTCATTGGCGGATCAGATGAAAGGCCTGTTTCAACGGCAAATATATGGGGGGTAAGATCCTCAAAACATTCCTCAATAGAGTCAAATCCTGATTTCGAGCCAAGCGCAGAGAACCATGGCGTCCATATATGCGCTGGTATTAAAAAAGCCTGATCTGAAGTCTCAAGGAGGATCTCAAAAAGATTTTTTGCGTCCAGACCAAGAATTGGCCTTCCGTCTGATTTGATGTTTCCAATCTTATCTAATTTTGCATTAAACTTATCAGCTATATCCAGATTGGGCACAAATACAAGATTATGATTTTTACGGGTTTTATTATTTTTTTTATAGATATTGCTGATTTCAGAAACCAAAATAAAACGAATGTCACTGCGGCAGGATAACGGGACATTTTTGTCGCATTCCCTGGCAATTTTTCTTTTTAATTTAAAAAGGCCTTCCTCTGCCGGCTCTAATTTTTCCTTTATTTCCGCAAACCAGCCGGGATGTGTAAAATCGCCTGTTGCAACAACTGTAATGCCTTTTAATTGAGCCGCAATATAGAGATTTTCAAGATCAAGATTTTTGGCGGTAGCTCTTGAAAATTTAGAATGGACATGAAGATCGGCAATAAATTTCATAAGTATTTTAAATTATTAGACTCAAGAATTTTTTGTAACCGTTCACAAGTTCACGGTTCAAAGGTTCAGAGTTGTTTTTCTTGGAGCGCCGGGCTTTTCTCGTTCCCATGCTCCAGCGTGGGAACGTATACCAAAGCCGTTTCCACACACAGATTAGATATTTTGTAACATTATATGGGTTCCCACGCTGAAGCATGGGAACCAGGTAAGGATAAGAGCTGACAGCTAATGGCTAATAGCTTTATCCTGAACATCTGAACCCGTGAACGGTTACCTTTTTAGATATAACCGTCCATGCCATAAATGCAACATCTATCATCTATTAGGTATAAGGATTTTTGAAGATTTTATAATAATGAAGGCATAACCAGTTATTGTATAGTTTCTGACTATTCCCGCAAATTTCATGATTGTTGACTAAAATTTAGCAAAAAACAGAGCATGAGTCTGGCAACACATCTTGATTAGCGCATTAAGTAGGATTGATTCTTTGGATTCGTGGAAAGTCCAATGGCAGGGGTAAATGAGATCGGTTATCTATTTTTTCTCATTAAGCAAATCAGGATATAGCTTCTTGGCACATTCATGGCAAAGACTATGACTAAATTCTACCTCTGAATGGTCTTTAATGTAAGTTTCAATTTGACTCCAATAACCTTTATCATCTCTAATTTTTTTGCATGAAGCACAAATCGGCAGAAGCCCACTGAGTAATTTGATCTTGTTGGCGGACTTTTCCAGTTCTTCAACACGCTTTAACCTAAGGGCTCGGTAAAAAATAACTTGGCATTTTTGCATCCCGACTTCACCATATCTTTAACCGATCTTCAATCGCAAAAGTCCTCGAAATAGCTCGCTATTCCTGCGGTTTTGTTCAATCAGATC
>JAYENE010000009.1:0-6443 GCA_034721935.1 Thermodesulfobacteriota bacterium | reverse complement strand
GCGCGAAAGCGCAGGAATATCAGGCATATTCCGAGCTTTCGCAACGCAGTCAGGCTGGATGCATCGGCGCTTAAAATGTAAAGTTATTTTTGTGCGAGCCCTTAGAACGTCAGGCCTTACTTTCTGCCCTACAGGCTGTTACCAATGAGAAATATTGATAAATCTCAATTTATCCTATGTTCAACGATTTCTTCCATTTTCAAAATGGGACTAAATTAATGATTTAAGGTTTTCTTATGACAAAAAAAGACATAATCGAAGTTTTGGAAAATATTCAAAATAAAATTGAAGACATTGAAGATAAGAAAACGGAAGAAATTGTGTCGGTTTAGTATAACCTCGTGGAAGATGTGATTTCAGATAACACCAGGTTGCGAGAGGAGAATCAATCAACCATCTTACAATATAAGACATCCAGAGAGACGCCCATGAAAATATGCGTTTCATATCCTGTTTTGGCTCAACCTAACTATGCTTTTCAGCTACCTGGGAGACTGTGAAACCTTTTGATAAGTCGGTATTTAGCGGAATTGCCAATGATGTCATTTTCGCTAAATGGATAGAAATAGTCTGTTGTAGTACACCAAGCCGGATCGCCATTCACTCCTGGAGGTGGTAGATGCAAGGGGTATTCGGATTTTGCTGAGTACACACGTGAAAAATTTGCAAGATGGGCTAAATATAAGGTTTTTCGTGATGAAAACTAATAATAACGAGAGACCTGTTTTACGCAGGCCTCTCGTTATGTTCATGCAGAGTTATGTCAGGTCTTGATTGTCGGTCAATTCAAAAACCTTGCCGCACACCTTCCATGTTTTATCTTCTTTGATAACATTAATTGTTTCATCAATATGATAGGTTTTGTTAAGACGAAATATTCTAGCGACCGTCATGTATAAAGGGTTGATTGCTTTCTTTTTGCAACAGGTCAATCGGACTACGGCCTTGGAGTCATCTTTGCTTAAGGTCTGGGTTTTAATATGGTAAACGGTGTTTTTCATGTAATTTAGCTCAAAACCCATTTGTCCGGCCTCGTTGGTCGCCCGTTGAATATATTCGTCTATAGCATTAACTTCATCTATTGTTTTTTGTGCGTTACACAGGCGTTTGTTCATTGTTGCTTTGTCCAGCCAGAAATATGCCTTGGAAAATTCAACAACAGCTTTGTGCGGTGAATCTCTTTTATCGGCATAAACAAAAACCACCTGCAATATGAATCCTATTATTACAATTGTTGCCACCATAGATATTATTGAAACTTTATTACTTTGCGCCATTTTATTTTTCCTCCTTATTAAAATATAACGATAAACCCGTAACGAACCGAGTTCGGCCGCTTTTAGGGTTCGCTCAAAAATAAGTTCGCAATTTTAAGTGTTGAGGCGCCCGGCTGGCAAGGCGCGAAAGCGCAGGAATATCAGGCATATTCCGAGCTTTCGCAACGCAGCCAGGCGGGATGCATCGGCGCTTAAAATGTGAAGTTATTTTTAAGCGAACCCTTAGGTTAAGGCGTCAATACCTGAGTGCAAAAAAAAATGCGAAACTTGAATACATATTTTAAAAAAATCTTTACCACATTTTATATTGTATTGCAAGATATTTTCAGGTTCATTGCAGCGTCATTTTTTTTGTTTTCCCAGTTCCCGATTGACAAACATAATTGACGTGACTAAATTGATTTTAATTTATTAATAAATTTTGACATCATGTTATTAAGGAGGAAGTTATGGTTGAGGTTACAAGCGCGGCAACAACGCAGATTGCTAAATATTTTAAAGGCAGAGAGATATCGCCGGTTCGGATTTTTTTAGACGAGGGAGGATGAGGCGGCGCTTCTTTTGGTTTGGCTCTGGATGAGTTAAGGGATACAGATGTTGCTTATGATATTGACGGATTTACATATGTTGCCGATAAAAATTTTATAGAAAAAGTACAACCTATAAAAATTGATTTTAATTATTTTGGGTTTAAAATAACATCTGAGATGGATTTAGGGGGCGGCTGTTCGAGCTGCACCACTGCTGGTTCCTGCTGTTCTTGATAAAAGATGTGTTTCAAAAAAGGGCATTACCATTCGGTGTTGCCCTTTTTTATTGTCCATTGAAAACGAATTATGATAAAAATTTAAGGTTATGGACCCTATAACACACATAACCGCAGGTGTTTTAAGCTCTCAGGTTGCAGGCAAACCCTTTAGCAGGCGCTTTATAATATTGTTTTGCATTATTGCGGCATGGTTGCCTGATATAGACAACCTGGTCGCATTTCTCGGGCCGGAGTTGTATCTGATCCATCATCGTGGGATAACCCATTCTTTTGCAGGCGGCCTTATTCTTTCGATGCTGCTGGTTGCCATGTTCAGGCTTTTTATAAAATCTTTTCCAATCATCAAAGGATTAATTATATCCTTTTCCATGATCCTGCTTCATATATATCTCGATCTTGCAACATCATACGGCACCCAGATATTTTATCCTTTTAATAATACCAGATACTCCTTAGACGCAGTTTATATCGTGGATCTGTTTTACACATTGTCAATAGCAGGTATCTGCTTTCTGTCATTTCGGAGCAAAAGCCACCAAAAGCGGATTGCAGCAATAGGACTTGCCTGGCTCCTTGTATATCCTGTTATATGTCTTGGCATAAGACATACGGTTTTATATCGTGTTGAAAGCGAGCTTCAGAAAAACAGGATTGCATTTGAGAAGGTGCATATTTCACCGGAACTCTTTACACCGTTGTTCTGGAAGGTTATTGTTGAAGACAGAGAGACCTATAAGATAGCCGGCTTTAACATTTTCAATACCTGCGGCACAAAAAGTTTTATTAAATTTGATAAAGCCGAACCTTACATGTTTAAAAGGTTTGGAGAATGCGCATCTATTTTTAATACATACGCCTGGTTTGCAAGCTATCCAGTGGTGAAAACCGAAAACTTGGGTCAATGTCAATTAATTACATTTGGCGATTTAACGTTTTACAGCACTATAGACTTTGTAGGAAAATTATTGAAAAATAATGAGCCACCCTTTTCATTGACTGCAAGGGTTAATGAAGGCCGTAAAGTGATGGAATATTATTACTATAAACCCGGTGGAACCAAAGTAATACAGCGCCTGGAATAAAGAAAGGAGGGTTATCATGACAGATCTGATGGAAATCATAAAAGAAAGAAGAAGCATCCGCGACTACGAGGAAAAAGATATTCCCGGGGAGATAGTCGATAAGGTGCTTGAATCTGTGAGATGGACACCATCATGGGTCAACACCCAGTGCTGGGAGGTTATTGTTGTAAAAGACAAGATAATTAAGGAAAAGCTCCAGGCTACGATTTCCAAAGGAAACCGTGCCGCAAAGTCCATTGTGACTGCGCCCGTGGTTCTTGCAGTTTGCGGCAGGCTTGGCAAGTCAGGATATTATAAAGGCAAAATTTCGACAAAATTTGGAGACTGGTATATGTTTGACCTCGGGCTTGCTACACAGAATCTCTGTCTTATGGCCCATCATCTTAGGCTTGGGGCAGTGATAGTCGGCCTGTTTGACCATGACAGGGCTAAGCAGATATTAAATGTGCCGGCAGGCTATGAACTGGTTGTTCTTATACCGATGGGGTATCCTGCTAAAACGCCATCAGCGCCAAAACGCAGGGAGATAGGGGAGTTTACGCATTACGATAAATTTTGAACTGCAACAGCGAACGCATTCACCGTCCCGCTGCAAAAGCGGGGCTGCAGGGTTAGCGGCGAATCAAAAAATTGACAGAATTCCTTACAGTCGAATCCCGCCCGAAAGCGGGACTGTAGCTTGCTGCAGGGTTCTTCAAATAATGTAGGGGCCGATGCCCCCATAAACGCTAAGTTATTTTGTAAACGTTCACAGGTTGCATTTATGCCATACGGGGTTGTTTTGAAAGATGAACATCGAACATCGAACATCCAACATCGAATGAAAAAACAAACACCCAATACCGAACATTCAACCACGCCAGGCGTGGTTTCTTTTCAGCCGTTTTGATACTCGTAACGAAAATCTTAATTAATTCCTCTGTTTCCTGTAAAATATCATTCAGCAGGTCAGGTTTTTTAAACTCTGTTTTTTCATCTTTTCCTATTCAACGTTCGATGTTGGACGTTCGATGTTCATTTTTTTCAGTCCCTCTTGGGTAAAAACAACTACAGTGGAACCGGCTCTGCCGCTTTGAGCTAAAAGATTACAAAACAGGATTATATGGCAAATGAGTTGATAAATATTGTTTCATCATTCTGGATAATTTTTTCCTTTTCCTTTCTTGTGGCATTGACTGGAGCCATGGCCCCCGGCCCCCTGCTTACATATACCATTATTAAATCTGTGCAATCAGGCAAACGCGGCTACCTGATGGGTCTGTGGATCATAATCGGTCATGCCATACTTGAGATAGTTATTATTATATTTTTGCTTTTAGGCTTTTCCTTTGTTTTGCAAAATATTATCGTTGTAAGAACCATAGGGGTTGCCGGCGGAGCTTTGCTTATCTATTTCGGCTTATCCATCATTCGAAATGTACATAAAAACAATATCCCGACATATTTTTTAAACTCATTTAACAGCCCGGAGCATGAACTGCAAAAGCACACTCATTCTTCTCCAAAAACAAACAAAGGCCTTGATAATCCCATAGTCGGCGGAATAGTAGTTTCCATGTCCAATCCCTACTTGTGGGTCTGGTGGGCTACCATAGGATTTGCCTTTATGATTCAGTTTGATGTCTCCTTTAAGGAATGGCCAAGGCTTCTGGCATTTTTTGTGGGGCATGAAGCAGGAGACCTTGCATGGTATCTGTTTGTTTCAATTTTGTCCTTTTTCGGCCTTCGGTATTTAAACAAAAAGATGTATTATGGAATTCTTGTATGCTGTGGAATTTTTATGATCCTGTTCGGCATATACATGGGTATTTCCCCGTTTTTGCGAGAACTGTAAAATAAGGTAACAACCCCTTGTTCCCGTCTTAATCAAATAGTTTGGATCTCCTTCTTGATTCCTGTCAGCTCCCAAGCCGAGTACACCGACAAAAAGCCGGTAGGTCCAATTAGTAAAGGACTCCCCCAACTGTCATTATTGCCGTTATTCCCAGTGGTTATGTGTATGACTGTCATTTCTTGAATTAGCAAGTTATCTTTCAAGCAAAATTGATGCTAATTCTAAATGCGTTTACCCTGAAATAAGCGACTGGAATATTGACAAAAAATAATGCTTGGCATAATATAATAAATTAAAACAAAAAAAGCTTTTTAAACTATGGGATATCTCTAACATACAAAACAAAATAGCATAATGCTCCTCAAGAGTTTTAACAATTTGTATTAAGGGCTCGACAAAAAATAACTTCACATTTCAGGCGCCGATGCATCCCGCCTGACTGCGTTGCGAAAATTCTGAATATGCTTGATATTCATGCTTTTTCGCGCCTTGTCAGCCGAGCGCCTCAACACCTGAAATTGCGAACTTATTCTTTGCCGAACCCTAAGCAGAGTTAACTGTGACAGGATTTCATCTAATTTATTGATATTAAAGTCTGTGTCTGTCTGCCCAGTTAAATTTTTATCCCGTGGAATTTTAGGCATCCTTCATTTCTCAGTTTTACAACCATTCCACTGGTGTCGAAGGACTATTTAATCGGGGTGGCTAAATTGAAACAAATGGAGATAAGGAAAAATAAACATGAATCGGAAACTATATGGAAGGTATATCGTCTCGGACCCTGAGATTTGTCACGGTAAGCCAACGTTTCGAGGTACACGCATTATGGTTGCAGATGTTCTGGAGCAAGTTGCAGATGGGCTGGACTGGGAGACGATTATCGAAGAATGGCGTGGCAGTATTACCGAAGAAGCAATTGCTGAAGCAATTAGTCTGTCAAGGCAGGCTTTTCTTGAACATGCGGATAAATACGTTTTGGAGTCATCGGTCGTGTGAATATCTTAGACGAAAACATCATTGATAATCAGTGCAAACTGTTGCGAAGTTGGCGTATTCCATTTCGTCAAATCGGTTTCAGCATAGGACGACAAGGTTTGCAAGACAAGGGAATCATCTCCCTCTTGCATACACTACGTCGCCCAACATTTTTTACACGCGATGATGATTTTTATGATTGTAATCTATGTCACGCGGGGTATTGTTTGGTCTACCTGGCAGTCAGGAAAGACGAAGTTGCCATTTTTGTGCGCCGCCTTTTACATTATACAGAAATTTACAAACTCAAAAAGTAACCTGCCAACAACCTGATGTGGCGGGCAGTTAAATTTAAAACGGCTGACTGTTTGAGCATGTTAGTGAGCGTAAAGAAATAACTTAGAGCAATCCTTTTATAAAAAGCTTGCTAAAGCCGACATTATCCGACTCATAGAAAATTTTATTTGATCGTCGTTATTTCTTAACGCTCACTAACATGCTCAAAC
>JAYENE010000008.1:0-6472 GCA_034721935.1 Thermodesulfobacteriota bacterium | reverse complement strand
GGATCTCCTGCGATATCGATGTTCTTCAGAAGATAGCAGAGACTGCACACGGTGATGTCAGGAGCGCGATCAACGATCTGCAAGCAGTGGCGGCAGGGAAAAGTGAATTGCGCGTCGAAGACGTTGTCACATCTTCACGAGATCCAAGAGGCACGATATTTGATGCACTGAAGAAGATATTTAAGGGAAAGGACATCAAAGAGGCGTTGAATGCAACGTACGGCATAGATGAGACCCCGGATGACCTCATCCAGTGGATCGATGAGAATCTGCCTGCCCAGTATCGCGGCGCCGACATGGCACGCGGCTTTGCCATGCTTTCGCGTGCCGATCTATTTCTTGGCAGGGTCCAGCTCCGCCAGAACTACCGGATGTGGCGGTATGCAGGCGCGATCATGTCATCCGGTGTTGCGGTCGCAAAATCCCGCGAATACCCAGGAGCGCGGTTCATGCCGCCATCGCGGTGGCGCAGACTCAAGAGCACCCGAACGAGCCGCCAGATAAGGGATGCGGTATCGGAAAAGATCGGTCTGACGTGCCACGTCTCCCAGAAATACGCACGGTTAAACGTCCTTCCATTCATCAGGATATTGTTCGCAGGTAGCGGTTATGCGGTGCCCCTCGCAGCACGGATGGATCTCGACCTCGATGAGATTGCATACATAACCGGCAGCAAGAAGACTACAAAGAAGGTGAAGACGATCCACCAGGAAGCGCGGGAGATGACCGATGGCGAGACGTCAGAGCACATCGAGACGTTCGGAAGACTTGGCGCTTACGAAGAGGGAGCCGGAGAGGTGGCTGGAGCGGTGCGGGCGGAGGTTCGTGTGCGACCTCAAAAGCCTCGTAAGGAGCCAAAAAAAGAGGAAAAAGAGGAAAAAAAGGAGAAGAAGCCGCAGACCTCGCTCTTTGATTTTTAGTGTGTGGGCGATCGAAGAAAGAACTATAGACGGAGGGTGGAAAAGTATCGCAGTGGCTGAAGCAGAAATAATAGATTTTGTTTATGAAAATGATGTATTTAAAACGATCGGAAAAGTCGAGCCAGTAGATGGGTCGGTCGTGAGACAAATTAAGAAAGTGGTGATCATTCTCGCGGCGACTTCCGGAGGTTTCAAAAGCAAATACGACAAAGCTGTGATCTATACAAAATATTAATAAGGATATCATGCCATTATAATTCGAGGAAGAAAAATATATGAATAGCATCCTGTCAAAAGTTGTCGGTAATCATGCCTGAGTGATCGAAGGTGGTGGAAGAGAATGGATGAGACGCGTATAGTAAACGCTGTAAACAACACAATAGCACATCCAAAACTAAATTCAGGAGATTGGTCAGGTAGTTGTCTATCCACGGAAAGTACGCTCCATCAGCTTTCTCCATATATCGGAAAAATTAAGTCTGTTTTTGCAAGAAAGTTAATCACAACATACTCAAAACCGAGAGATATTATACTAGATCCTTTTGCAGGCTCTGGTACGGTGGCATTCGAATCACTGATTGCCGAAAGGCATGCTATCGCAAACGATGTGAATCCGTATGCAGTGACTTTAATTAAAGCCAAAATGTTCCCACCCAACTCTTTAGAGGAAGCGATTAGAAAGGTTGAATATTACAATTCCTTAAGTGAAAAACAAAGTAAAAATGTTGACTTAGAAGAAGTACCTGATTGGGTTAAAAAATTCTATCACCAAGACACATTGAAGGAAATAACTTCTCTCAGTCAATTGCTGCGGGAGAATAACGAAAATTTTTTGCTTGCATGTCTCTTAGGAATTCTACATCATGAGCGTCCCGGTTTTTTGTCTTATCCTGCAAGTCATTTAGTTCCATATTTGAGAACAAAGAAATACCCTCCATGGAAGTACCCTGATATGTATTCCTACAGAGATGTAGAATCGAGGCTTATTAAAAAAATACAAAGAGCATATAAACGATTCCCTAAAATCGATAAAACGTTGGAAAGGATATGTTTCCAAAAGGATGCCGAACAACTGGTTCTACAAGAAAATAGCGTAGATGCTGTGATATCAAGCCCTCCGTATATGAACGCCCTTGATTATGCCAGAGATAATAGATTGCGATTATGGGTTTCAGGGGAAAACGACTATAAAAAATATGATGCTAAAAGTCCAAGAAACATTGAAGACTTTAAGAAGCTGATGAAGAAAGTGATGAAGAACATCTATCCCGCACTGAAGGTGAATTCTTACTGTATATTTGTTCTTGGAGATGTGAACAAGTCAAAAAAATCAATTAATACAGCATCAGCCGTTATAGAGATTGTGAATGATATCGGAGGCTTTAATTGTGAAGGATTCGTTCAAGATAAAGTACCCGCATTTAGAAGATCTAGAAAAGATGGCGCGTGTACAAAAAATGAGTGGATAGTCGTATTAAGGAAGGTGAGTTGAGTAAATGGGTAAATCTAACTTGCCACCAGTTGATTGCTTTGTTGGAGAAAGATTTGGAGATTACGAATTCATTGAAGAGATAGGGCGAGGAAAAATAGGTGTTGTTTATGAAGCTTACAATAAGTCCATCGACCATCGTAGAGCATGTAAGATAATACCTCAACAAAATCTGAAACCTGCTTGGGAACTTGAAATTACAAAGGTTGTTAAATTAGAAGGGATCCCACAAATTGCGCAGTATATAGACCACGCTGCAAAATTATTGGATAATACCCCCTACGTGTGCATTTTATGGGAATATATACCAGGAGACAATTTAAGAGATTTTATAAGGGAGAATCCAACTGCAATAACACTTGGAATTATAAGTGCTATAACTGATCAAATATTCAAGGCATTTATTGCAATGAAAGATCGAGGAATTTCGCACAATGACTTGCACGAAGGAAATATTCTAATTTATTACGATACTGGCATGATTGACCCAGACATCCCCAGAATCAAAATAACCGACTTCGGGATCGGAGGGTCCCATAATGAATTAAAGCCCAAAGATGACTACAGAGAATTGGCTCGGATATGCTATAATTTGCTCAACTTAATCGATCCATCGAATCTCGATGGTAAAGATAGGTTTTTTTACGATAGATTCATAGTATTTATCCAAAAAAGACTCTTAGAAGAAAATCCCACCGTAGGACATTTTGTACAGAATCCCCAAGAACTAATAAATATTTTGAGGCGGATTCCTGGTGAATATGATACGATTGAAGTCGAAAGACCAAAAAAATTAACTCATCCTTTTGATTATCTCCGATGTGAGCAAATAGGGAATTCTTTTGAATTGCTTCAGCTTTTATATTCGCAAAATTTTCCGGGATATAATGACCTTCTGCGAAGGAATAATACTATTTTGACGGGACCGAGGGGCTGTGGCAAGACTACTATCTTCAGAAACCTAAGCCTAAAAACTCAACTAATGGCAGGAAAAAGAGAAGGAGCTTCAGGAGACTTTATAGGGATTTATTACCATTGCACTGACCTTTATTTTGCTTTTCCTTATCTAAAGTCGGAATTGAGAGATGTTCAAAGACAAGCGATAATCCACTACTTCAATTTGTCTATTTTATATGAAATATTAGATTTATTATCTGAAGCCTCTGAAAGATTTGAAAATTCAATCAATGAACGGGATATCATTGATATTCAAATATTTTTAAAAGGATATTTTAGTATATATAATCTGCCTCCCGAAGGGTCTAATATCATCAGGCATTTAATGTCCTTTGTAGTGGGAGAAAAAAAGGCTGTGAGGGATTGGTTCAATAGAAAAAAAGGTGCAAAAAAGCCCGATTTTTTGCCTTTGGATTTCATCAAAGAAACTTCTTTATTTTTGCAAAAAAATATAAATCTGTTCAGAGATAAACCAATATACTATCTATTAGACGATTACTCCCTGCCAACGGTGTCTGAGCAATTGCAACGAACATTGAACGATTTTATTTTGTTCCCTACTGAAGGGGCAGAACATTTCTATAAAATATCAACTGAGAGCATCATCACATTTTACCCTTATAATTCCAAAGACAAATTAATGGTTGAAAATAGGGAATATGTAGTCGTTGATATAGGCAGTTATTTCCTTCATTCAGATTCCTCGGTGATTGAAATTTTTCTTTCGGAAGTCATCAACAATCGGTTGAAAAATTCAGAAGAAATAGACGCTAATTATCATGATATTCAATTGATATTAGGAGAAAATCCATATAAGTCGTATAATGAACTTGCTCGTAAACTACGAGCGGGCGGAAGAGTCCAATATTATGGCTGGGAAACTGTTGTTGATTTATGTTCTGGTGATGTGGCTAATATCCTTGAGTTGGTCAAGCGAATGTTTGAAGCCGTAGGTCCAGAGAATTTTTCCGATCCAGATGGAGTTGAAATGCCAATAGCTTATCACAAAAGCGATAACTCAAAAACTACGCATATACAGGATAAAGCTATAAGGGAGGTAGGGAATGAATTTTTACAACAAATCGGAGCAATTCCTGCAGAAGATTGTGGTCCACAACTTAAAAAAATAGCCGAAGCGTTTGGACGAATTGCTCATTGGTATCTACTAAACAAAAATTCTAAAAATTTGAAAAGTAAACCGCCACAACAAGCATTTAGGATTGAAATGCAAGAGCCGCCTGATTTGGATGAAACTTCGAAGAAGATATATGACAATCTTATAAAATATGGGATATTCCTTCGAGATATAAGAGGAAAAAGTCAAAGAGGGAATGTCGTTGATAGGCTATATCTCCGGAGGCTTTTGATTCCAACCTTCAAATTAACACCTAGCAAAAGGGATTCCGTACGCGTGGATAAGGAAGAAATTTTATTACTATTAAAAGAACCCGAAATGTGTAAAGACATGCCGACGATCAAAAAAATGGCAAAGAAAGCAGAATCCCTGCTGGATAAAAACCAAGAGAGGCTTTTTGATGAATGAGTTGCCTTTCTCGGAAGCCTTCCCAAAGATGGAACCGCTTGGTCTGTCTAAAATTCCCGAAGATTCAGTCTACATTGGAGCTGCAGGTTTTGAAGATAGATGTCTGGCATTTCTTGAAGAATGCAGTAAAAAGAGTATAAGATTCCAGAAAGTCGTCGGCATAAAATATGAACCATTCGATGAAAAGAACAAAGTCAATGAATTTGAAGAATTGGCGATTAAGGTAACTAAAAAAAGCAAATTAGAATGGGTAACTTACGATCGCCCCAATCCTGAAGAATTTTCTAATTCCATTAAACACTTGGAAAAATTAATTGGTTCAGCAGAAAATATTCTTATCGATATTTCAGGCATGTCAAAATTTTTAATAGTGGTATTGCTGTACGGATTAAGAGATTATTCAGGCAATATTCATATTATATATTGTGTAGCAGAAACTTATTATCCTTCAAGAGAAGAATATGAATCTGAAAAAGAAAGACTCCCAGAAGATACACCACCTTCGTTTCTTACTACTAATGTCTATAAACTCGTTACTACGACTGAATTATCTAGTACATCAATGCAAGGATATCCATTATTGATAATTGCTTTTCCCACATTCAACTATAAGGAGATGTACACATTATTAAATGAAATCACGCCACAGCGTTTGTTTAAAATTGAAGGTAATCCCATAGAGGATTATAATCAATGGAGGTTGGGAGCTGTACGCTGGATTAATAGAAAGATCGATAGCGACTTTGCTCCAAATATCCAAGATATATATGAAGAAGAGTTAAGTACGTTTGATTATCTAAAAACGATTGGCATCCTCAATGATATTTATGATAAGCATAAATACACACATAAATGCATTATAGCTCCAACTGGCAGTAAATTGCAGACACTGGGCGTTTTATTTTTTAAACAAATGTATCCTGAAATACAGTTGGTATATCCTGCTACCTCTAAGTTTTCAAAAGAATATACTGAAGGGTGTACGGAAATTTGGTACATAAGATTTAAAAATTTTTCTCGATTTATGCTAGAACTTGGGAATTTTAGAAGGGCTGGATTGATACAGTTGGAGGGCATGTTGCAGGACTAAAGTGGCTTTGTAGAAACTTTTGCCGATGCGACAAAGAAACACATCTTCAAATCACTCACCTAACAAACACGTGCCCGCGCCAAGCGAGATCCTACTCGCGAACGTAAACTCCGATCAGGACGTCGCAATCAAAAACGATGGCGAGACGTCAGAGCACATCGAGACGTTCGGAAGACTTGGCGCTTACCGAGGGGGAGCCGGAGAGGTGGCTGGAGCGGTGCGGGCAGAGGTTCGTGTGCGACCTCAAAAGCCTCGTAAGGAGCCAAAAAAAGAGGAAAAGGAGGAGAAGAAGGAGAAGAAGCCGCAGACCACCCTCTTCGATTTCTGATCTCGAAAAAAATGTAAAAAGGTCAGGGCATCCTCACAACCCATTGACCGGGATGGTGAACGAGAATGTGCTGCCTCTTCCTTCCTTACTTTCTGCCCAGATTCTCCCGCCATGCATCTCGATGATCTCCTTTGCCATCGGAAGT
>JAYENE010000007.1:2218-6489 GCA_034721935.1 Thermodesulfobacteriota bacterium | reverse complement strand
AGTTATTGGGAGCCCCCAACCAAAACCATATTTTTTTGCCGGAAACCAAATTTCTTTCATTTCTTCTTTCATCATTTTACCGCCGAACGACAAGGATAACCTGATGAAAAAGCAAACACAATATGGCTAAAAAGCGAAGAAAGATCAATAAACAACAAAATTTGTAGAAACCAAAAAACGGCCAGGCTTTTTCAGTCAGAGTTCATCCTTTTGTTATGTCATTTCGCTTTCTGTGCTTGGAAATAAAGTACACCCCCATTTATGCCGTAACGACTATAGATCAGCCCATTATGAGAACAGACCCGTTCAATGTCCTCTTCAGTAAATGAATGAAGGCTTCGCTTATCTGAGATCTTCTTCCATGTCGTATCAAAATCCTTGCTAATTCCAACGACAGGCGTACTGCAGACAAAAACACCACCTTTCGTTAGCACCCTCGCCGCTTCTGCAATGGCCAGTTGATATTTTGGGATCATATGCAAGGCTGTGTCCATCAAAACGAACTCAAAAGATTCATCTCCTAAAAGAAGCTCTTCGGCGTTTCCCTGAATAAATCTGGATTTTTGAAATGATTTCTTTTTAGCTTTTTTCACCGCTTGCTTAAGCATGGAATATGACAGATCGATTCCGGTATATTCGTTGCTGCTATCGAAGTTAGGAATTGCGCCTCCTGTTCCACAGGCAATATCAAGAACATGACACTTTTTTACCGGTGAAATTAGAGTTTTTAGTATTTCCCTGTGCTTTTGTGGGTTGGCCTTATGTAAGCGCGGCCGTACAAAATAATTTTGGGCAAAGTCATACAAAAACATTAAGGCCCCAAACTTCTTAAGCCTCAGAATGTTTTCTTCGGATAGTTCACGGGGAAGTGCTATTATGATGCCATTTTTATCAGGCGAAGCAAGAGTCTCTTTCGTCATGTAATTCTCCTGTATTTCCCCCTTCATATAGGGGGCACAGCTTTGATATTGTGACAAATACTAAACTCCTCACTGCTGCAAACGATAGAAAACATAAGGCGCAACAGTGATCCATACAAGTACTAAGCCCCAAATACGCCCATCCAAAATGTTGTAGTCATGAAACAGCCAACTCCAAGGATGCCCGGCCACGTAATGCCCAAAGATGAACTCAAAGCAAACTGTCATAACCAGCCAGATAGAGCCGACATAAAGTGACTGCATCCCCGACTCAAGTTGCCATACGCAGCTAATCGCCCATATGTAAAGTCCCAAAAGAACCACTCCCATAACAGTGCATACTTGATGAGAGCGCAACTCGCTGAGGTAGTTGCCATACCATTGCTCCCGAATAACACCATTAATAATCCCGATCACCACCATCGGAAGCCATGCAATAACGTATCTGACGATCATCCATTTCGTCTCCAAGTTTTGATTGCTGACATAACGGCGCGCATGACCGGCCGGGAAAGCCAACTATATATTGGCAAAAGATAGTTTTGCAAAAGACTTCGCTATAGCAAAAAATGCCCCGGCTTTCCCGGTCGGAGTCAATGCGTTTGTTAGCGATTTAATGATTAATTGTGTTTTCTAAATGCTTCAAGTAGTTTTCGACTATTTTGGAGGCTACCTTTCTTGCTATTTCCAGTTCAAATAATTCAGCCTTACGGAGATTCCCCGCATTCTGTCCCCTGTGCCTACCTTGTATTAACGGTTCATCGTTAGCTATGCGTCCCAAGGATCTCCACTCATCTTTAGTAATATTAAGCACAGTTCTGGCTTTGCCTCCCTTGGCAAATTTCTTCGATACAGCATCTCTTATTTCATATAAATGGACTAACTCATTGTCCGGTTCAGTTACTGACATGTTGTAACTTCTTAGCATTAGATCCAAGGTAGGGTCCGTTGCTCTAAATTTACTAGCCATTTCAGCAAACCACTTTTTCTTGTCAATTCTATCTCGTTTGGTATCTGATACAATATTTCCATTTTTATCTTTTACGACTAAATCAGCATTTATGGACGTTTTTATGACTATAGGTTCTACGGATAAATAGATATTTTTTGTTCCGTTAGCTCGCAAATCGTATCTTGAAGGTTTTGACAATTTGAATGGCTTATGGGTCATAACCTGTACTGCTAAAAACCTGCTTTCTACTTGACCATGAAGATCATTCATCAAGTTTTTCGATTCGTTAAAAAATTCAGGATCGACTCTTGCCTCGACTGAACCGTCAACGATATCCAACTTGTAATTCTCATTAGAAATGGCGATTTTTCCCTCAAAATAATATTTTGGATCATATTTCCAGTCTATCACAACTTTTTCTACCATGGTTTAATAGTCTCGTATCGCTAACGCGCGGGTCACAGGCCGCAGGGGAGGCACGGACTGCGCAAAAGCTAAACGGTTTGTAAGACCAATTTATTCATAAAATGCCAAGGCCGCTGTACCCCTGCGGTCAGGTGCACTTGCTTGTTCTGTGTCCTACAGCATTTGCCTGGTGAGTTCGTCTTCCGAAGTATCCACAACCAAGGGAACAACCATGATCTCGAACCATTCAAGGAGGTCGCCGACCCTATTTCTATTTTTTGGCCAATGTTGGTGGTCAATTTCACGGAGCATCAGCTCCCATTCGAATATCGTATGAGCCAAGCCATCCGGAATGAATGAGGACGGCGGCTCTTTCGTTTCTATCTTTGGCAAAAGGTAAGCGTGAGTGTCTTCTCGTACCGCAGCAAATGTCTCTACTGTTGAATCCGGCAGGGATATGTAAAAATCATAGAATGCCTGCGTTGGTCTTACTACTACGATGCTCCTATCGACTTCAAACATACCGAATTCCTTCCTTTCACAGAACAAGTGATTATATAGTTTCCTGATATCTACCATGATCTAAAACAGTTGACAACGGATTTCCTCCCATGTTATGCTATTTCTAACAGGATATCACTCATTAATGATCGATAAGCAGAAAGCAGGATAACATCGCATGATTCAAATCCCAGCCGATATTCACAGTGCGTACACCTCTTTTATTGAGCAAAGAGGTGTGAAGGCTGGACAGCATCGATATTATGTTAAGTGGCTGCGTTATTATCTTGATTTTTGCCATAAATACAATGTCAAACAGACGGCACAAGTGAGCCTTGCTGCCTTTACTGGAAAACTAAAAGAAAAAAAGCAGGCTGAAAACCTTAGAAAGCAGGCACATCATGCGATCTCCCTTTTTTATGAAATGGGCCATCTTTCCGGCAGAAAGACCAGGAATGGTACATCCTATGACAAGAGTACCGCATATGGACGCACTGAGCCAGACATTTCTTTTCATACTAAAAAAGTAAGGGACTACCGGGACGTTCTCAACTTTTAAAGTTTTAGTCATTAGTCAAGTCATGGGGTCTACATTTTTGAATGTCGCAGACTTCTTTACCAGGTTATACCACCTTCCGTTTTGATCCCCTTAAATTGCTCTCTGCCTTTGCCTTTGGGTCAGGGACCTTGCCTACAAGGATGTCACGCGCGGAATCTATGCGCTTCTTTGTTCCGTTATCGAGCATGTTTAGCCTTTTTGCGTTTTACGCTTCGACGGCTATAGGCAGCTTGATTTTCCTTTACCACAAATCCAATCTTCTTGCGTGGTTTCGCAGGCGGTGTCATTAGTTGGCGAATAGCTTCAAAGACGATCTTAAATTGTTCATCATATTTCTTTTCTATTTGTTTCAGCTTACGCGCAAGCTTCACGTTAAAAGCCAGCATTTCGCAGAGTTGTACGAAGGCACGCATTATTGCTATGTTGACTTCTATTGCCCTCTCACTTCTTAAAACGCTTGAAAGCATGGCTACACCTTGCTCGGTGAAAGCGTGAACCTGTTTTGCGTACTTAATATCAGAGGATGTCACAATTTGTGATATCCTCATAAGGGAAAAATATCCGAAATATCCGGGCTTGTTCAATGTTCAAAGGCATGGCTATTTGTCATTTTCTTTGGGATTCCCATATTCAGCTTCAGGCTCATGGACTTCGATCTGGTCTGCCGGAATTTTTACAACTTTGCCATCCCGCCAGATTACAATTGGATCCCCGGTGCGTTTGTGATCTGCATGATCGGATAATTCAAGGGTTTCCTGGAGAGCGGGAAGAAAAAATTTAACAAAACTTAACAAAAATAATGAGAACCGTCAAGAATACAGACTTAAATACCAGCCTTGACCAGAATTTGGTAGATTTTGTCATGGCAGGCACCAGAAGATAGCATAAAGATCGCATTGTTGTATTGATAGCATTTATAGTGTATGGTTTTGAA
>JAYENE010000007.1:0-2118 GCA_034721935.1 Thermodesulfobacteriota bacterium | reverse complement strand
AGGCTGAAGGGGTCAGAAGAGATGGCTTCAAAATGCGTTTTTTCCTAACAGTCTTCAGCCTTCAGCCTATCCACCTGAGTAGTTACATGGTTCTGACAATTTCCAATATAAAGGATGCTGAAAGATGAAAAATATTGACACAAAAAAACCGGGGTTGCCGGAAAAAAGCCCTGAAACAGATGCCTGGTTTACGGCATTTTTTATAGAAAACCATCTTGACTATTATACCTACCCCGACCATGTTTCTACACCTGAACAAATAAGATTCATTGTCTTTACGCAAGAAGATGAGCGGTATTATCCATGCTCAGATCACATGTTTGAATCCATCATGAACAGAAACCAGTCAAAATTTTTGCAGAAAAAATATCATGAGATTTTACAGAAAATACTTAAACTTATTGACAGCCAGATAGAGAATAAAAAAGAAAAAGCCTATCTTGAATCGCTGATTAAAATCAAGTACCGGCATGAAACAAGGGATGAAATCATGATACCATCCCGCCTTGAAAAGCGCCTGCTGGGAATCTTCCTAAACCGCACCCAGATTGAAGACCCTTACATTTGTGAAAAAGCCCTGCGAAATAGCCGCGCAAACAAAGCATTAAGCTCAGATGCCTTGATCAATGCCATGAATCATGGAGACATTATTGATCTAAAAAAGCCCCCTTCAACCCTTTCAGGCATTAGAAAAATTTTGCATTATCTGGAATTAGAGAGACTCCTTTCTCTATCTGTGGAGCATTCTCTGTGGGAGTCTGATAAAGCCGCGGGCTACACGCAAAATGATTACCTTGGTCTTTTTAACCGCGGGTTTTCCGGCAACGGCGTCGAGCCTTTGTTTGGCTTTTTGGGCGCTCAGGACAAGGAAAAATCTCTACCCAAAAAAATACTGTGGCTCGCGGATGAATCAGGAGAGATTATGGTAGATCTTGCCATAATTAATTATCTTGCAAACCTGGGGCATAAAATCATTATTGCTTTCAAAGATGGACCCTTTTTTACCAAAGTCGATTATTATGACGCTGTTGAAGATGAAATGTTGAGCCGCCAGCTTAAAGGGGCATTATTTATTTCTGAAAAAAACCTTGGGAAAAATGAACTCGCTAATATGTTAAAAAGCGATAAAAATATCATTGTCATATCTGACGGAACACGTGAAAATCTCAACCTCCTTCTTTCACCTGCAACATTTGCCAGAATTTTCAAAGAGGTTGACGGTGTAATATCCAGAGGTCATGATCAAAGGCGGCGCTTCTTTGACACTCATTTTCAATTTACTCAAAACATATATAATATTTCAGCAGGCGCTAAAGGGTCGGTTTTAATCAGCTTCAAACCCAGGCATCCCGCAGTAATAAAATTTTCTCATGCAGGCCTTGAAGATAAAGCTAAAACAATTATTGACCAGATGAAAGAGGCCAGAAAAAAGGGAATGACGGTAATATTTTACAGTGGAATTATCGGTTCCATACCGGGCAAGATAGAAATGGCAAAGAAAATAATGTCTGTTTCCATCAATCTCCTCAGAGAACAATTTGCAATGACCTTTATCATAAATCCCTCGGAATATTATGAGACCGGGATGGATGCGGATGACCTTATGTATATGTGGGAAATTGTCCAGACAAGCGGCTTTATAGATATATGGCGATTTCAGACATATGAGGATATTGTACAGACGTTTCAGAGTATGGATAAAAAGGTCCCGCCTGAATGGGTGGGCAAGGATGCCACATTCAGCACGGGATGCACAAAAGAAATGAAAATCGCGCTTGAAGTGCAGCAGAAATATCCGGAAATGCAAATTATCGGGCCGCCGCAAGAAAGGTTTATGAGACGCCAAGAGTACGGCATAGGCAAGATGTATGATCAAAGACTAAGTCAAATCTGCAGGCAGAAATAAGTCAGAGGTCGGAGGGCAGAAGGCAGAGGACAGAGGACAGAGGACAGAAGGCAGAGGACAGAGGACAGAGGACAGAGGACAGAGGACAGAGGACAGAAGGCAGAGGGCAGAGGGCAAAAAAATGAACATCGAACACCCGCCTGCCATGCATTACAAACGATGGCGGTATGATCATTGTCATATGGCCAAGGCATAAGGACATTCTGCCAAGA
>JAYENE010000006.1:0-6502 GCA_034721935.1 Thermodesulfobacteriota bacterium | reverse complement strand
ATTTTATTTGGTCGTCGTTATTTCTTAACGCTCACTAACATGCTCAAACAGTCAGCCGTTTTAAATTTAACTGCCCGCCACATCAGGTTGTTGGCAGGTTACTTTTTGAGTTTGTAAATTTCTGTTAATAGCGGATACCGTCTTAAATGGCAAGTGATTTTAGGAGGCGGAAGTTTTGTGTATTGTACTGGTTTCCCATGATTCTTTTTGAGCAAAGAATTTTTTCAAAAATGCCTGATTAAAAAAATGGCCTGATTTGCTCACCTTAACATGACCTAAAACCGGCATGCCGAGAAGGGCAAAATCGCCCATGCAGTCAAGAAGTTTATGCCGCACAAATTCATTTTTATAGCGCAACCCCTCTTTGTTGAGTATATTTTTCTCATCTATTACAACAACATTATCCAGCGAACAGCCACGGGCAAGCCCAAAACGTTTCAGGCTTTCATATTCATGCAAAAAACCAAAAGTTCTGGCCCTGCATATTTCACGTTCAAATACATTATCAGAAAGCTCTATGGTATAAGATTGTTTTTTAATTAGAGGATGATCGTAATCTATGTCGCAGGTTATTTTAAATGAAGATTCAGGATATATGCCGACAAATTTTCCGTTTTCTTTTAACTCAATCGGCTCTTTTACCACAAAAAAACAGCGCTGACCCTCTTGCTCCTTTATGCCTGCCGCCATTATTGATGTGGTAAATACTTCGGCGCTGCCATCCATTATCGGCATTTCGTAGCTGTCAATTTCAATTAGGGCATTATCAATTGATAAGCCTACAAAAGTTGCCATAAGATGCTCTATGGTTGAAACAATAAACCCATCATATCCTATTACGGTTGCAAGGCTCGTATCCACGATCATATTAAAATGTGCAGATATGCTCGGGCTGTCTGGAAGGTCTATTCTTTTGAATTTGATGCCATGATTTATTGGCGCGGGTTTGATTGTCAGATTAACTTTTTTGCCTGAATGAATGCCTGTGCCTGAGCAGTTAATTGATTTAGCGACGGTGCGTTGCTTGAAATACATATAATTACCTGCTTTGTAATATTTTAGCCCTTTGAAAAAGACTCTGAATTGAACCCTTTTTTACATACTTATCAAATAAACACAATACCAAATAATCTTAAAATCTATGAGCTCGTAAAAAGCTACACTATGCCGCATGGACACATAGAAAATGTCGACCTGTGAAGTTGAACTGCCCATGTTTTGGTCAATGAGTTGATGGTTATGAAGAGGCGTCGTAGGGGCGGCTTTACGCCGCCCGCTAATCGATTCGGGCGGGATAAAGCCGCCCCCTGCATATTGTGGCAACTTGAGTGAAGCGGATAGCCAGTTTATTTTATCTGATATCCGCATGATAGGCCTGAAGAGATTTTACCTTGGATTTTCCTGTTCTTCGCGCAGCAATTCCCTTGGCGGCTGCCAGCGCTGCAGCCGTAGTGGTAACATTTAAAATCTTATGCTCGATCGCGGCCTTCCGGATATATGAATCATCATCCTTGCTCTCTTTTCCGCTGGGAGTATTGATAATTAACTGGATTTTTCTGTTTTTGACGGCATCCACAATGTCTGGCCTGCCATATCCTAACTTGCGGATAGTTTCCGATTCAATGCCATGTTCCTGCAGAAAATTATGTGTTCCCTTTGTAGATAGAATCTTAAACCCTAAATCGTCAAACAGCCTGGCCGGTTTCAGGGCGCTTGGCTTGTCCTTGTCAGCAACGGTAATAAGAACGGTTCCCTCAAGCGGAAGTGAAAGCTGGGTTGCTTTCTGGGATTTGAAAAAAGCAAGGCCAAATGAATCGGCCAGTCCCAAAACCTCTCCTGTGGACCGCATTTCCGGCCCTAAAAGGGGATCAACCTCAGGAAACATTTTAAAAGGCAAAACAGCTTCCTTAACGCCAAAATATGGGATATGTTTTTGTTTTAGACTAAGATCAGAGATTTTTTTGCCCATAACTACCTCGGTGGCAAGCCGCGCCATGGAAATGTTGCAAACCTTGGAAACAATCGGCACGGTGCGTGATGCCCTGGGGTTAGCCTCCAGAATATAAACAGTGTCATTTGCAATAGCATACTGGATATTCATAAGCCCGATTATATTGAGTTCAACGGCAATCTTTTTTGTGTATTCGTTAATGGTCTCTATGTGTTTCAAAGGGATGCTTACAGGAGGAATTACACACGCAGAATCGCCGGAATGCACGCCTGCCAGTTCAATATGTTCCATAACCGCGGGAACAAAAGCATCGGTTCCATCTGCAATCGCATCTGCTTCAGATTCAATGGCATTTTCCAGAAATTTGTCGATCAGTATGGGGCGCTCCGGTGAAATATCTACGGCTGCCGACATATAATGCAAAAGCATTTCTTCATCATAAACAACTTCCATGGCGCGTCCCCCCAAAACATAAGATGGCCGAACCATTAATGGATATCCGATTCTCCCGGCTATTTCCAGGGCCTTTTCCAGGGTGACGGCCATGCCGGATTCTGATTGAGGAATCCCAAGCTTGCGCATAATCTTGCGGAACCGGTCCCGATCCTCTGCCAGATCTATTGTTTCAGGAGAAGTCCCCAAAATTTTGACGCCTGCTTCTTTAAGTTCGTTTGCAATATTAAGAGGTGTTTGCCCCCCGAACTGGATAATAACCCCTTCTGGTTTCTCCTTTTCATAAATACTTAAAACATCTTCAACGGTAAGTGGTTCAAAATAAAGCTTGTCCGAAGTATCGTAATCAGTAGAAACGGTCTCAGGGTTGCAATTAACCATTATCGATTCATATCCTGCATCACGGATGGTAAATGCAGCATGCACGCAGCAGTAGTCGAACTCAATTCCCTGGCCTATACGATTGGGGCCTCCGCCAAGCACCATGATTTTTTTGCGATCGCTTGCCTCGATTTTATCCCGCGCATTATAGGTAGAATAGTAATAGGCGGCGTTTTCAACGCCGCTGACCGGCACAGGCTCCCATGCTTCGACAATCCCAAGCGAAATACGCTTTTTCCTGATATCCTTTTCTGAAATCCCGAGAAGAAGGAAAAGATACCTGTCTGCAAATCCGTCCTTTTTCGCACGGATAAGCAGATCATCCGGAAGCGTCTTCCCGTTGTACGCTAAAATTTCTTCTTCAAGATCCACCAGTTCACTCATCTGTTTAATAAACCAGGGTTTAATATGGGTAAACTCATAAAGATCCTGGATCTTGGCTCCCTTGCGCAAAGCCTCGTACATAATAAACTGGCGTTCGCTTGTGGGGATAACCAGCATGTTCATTAATTCAGTTAGAGACTTTTCGTTGAAGTCTTTGGCAAAACCGAGACCGAAACGGTTGATTTCAAGGGATCGGATTGCTTTCTGAAACGCCTCCTTGTAGTTTTTCCCGATGCTCATGGCTTCGCCAACAGCGCGCATCTGGGTTCCAAGCTTATCCTCAACACCTTTAAATTTTTCAAAAGCCCATCTGGCAAATTTCACTACCACATAATCGCCGGAAGGTGTATATTTCTCAAGGGTCCCGTCACGCCAGTAGGGGATTTCATCCAGGGTCAAACCACAGGCAAGCAAGGCGGAAATAAAAGCGATTGGAAAACCTGTTGCCTTGGATGCAAGGGCGGACGATCTGGAAGTTCTCGGGTTAATTTCTATAATAACAACCCTGTCTGTCTCAGGATCATGTGCGAATTGAATATTTGTGCCGCCGATAACTTCAATCGCTTCGACGATATCATAAGCATATTTCTCAAGACGCTTTTGCAGCTTGGAATCAATGGTCATCATCGGCGCAGTGCAAAAAGAATCACCGGTGTGAACACCCATGGCATCGACATTTTCGATAAAGCAAACCGTAACCATCTGGTTTTTAGCGTCCCGCACGACTTCCAGTTCAAGCTCCTCCCATCCCAGGACCGATTCTTCAACCAGAACCTGGTTTACAAGGCTTTCAGACAAACCGCGCTTAGCGATAATGCGAAGCTCTTCAACATTATACACCATGCCGCCGCCTGTGCCGCCCATTGTATAGGCCGGACGAATTACAACAGGGTAACCCAGTTCCGCAGCGACTTTTTCAGCATCTTCAACCCTGGTTACCGTTTGGCTCTTCGGCATTTCAATGCCGAGCCGCTCCATGGTTTCCTTGAAGGCTGTGCGATCTTCTCCCCGCTTAATAGCATCGACAGTTACACCGATGACTTTTACATTGTATTCATCCAGAACGCCTGCCTGCGCCAGTTCAGATGATAAATTCAGGCCGGACTGACCTCCTAAATTCGGCAGCAGGGCATCGGGGCGTTCTGTTTTGATAATATCTGTTAATACTTTAAGGTTAAGAGGCTCGATATATGTAACATCAGCCGTGCCCGGGTCTGTCATGATTGTTGCAGGATTCGAGTTCACCAGAACGATTTCATAACCAAGAGAACGCAGAGCTTTGCAGGCCTGAGTTCCGGAATAATCGAATTCACATGCCTGGCCAATTATAATAGGGCCTGAACCGATGATAAGCGCCTTTTTTATATCGCTGCGTTTTGGCATCAAAACTCCTTTTTATTTAAAATAACTGGATCCATCCCAGCAGTGTGTGCATAATTTATCTTTTGGCAGACCAACGGCCTTTACAAGGTCTTCCAGTTTTTGAAATCGTAATGAGGTAAGCTTTAATCTTTTTCTTATTGTGTCTATCATTGCCATATTTCTTTCTGATCCAGCCAAAGCATATTCATCCAGAAACTTATCATCACTTCCTTCAAGTTCTTTAATCGCTTTTCGGCCGGCAAGATCGAGTGTTGATCGGGATGTTGAAAAATTGAGGAAGTCGCACGGATAAATTAAAGCCGGGCAGGCCGGGCGCATGTGCACCTCCAGCGCGCCGTAATCAAATAATATTTGAACATTATCCTGCAACTGGGTGCCCCTTACAATTGAATCTTCACAAAAAAGAATCTTCTTGCCTTCTATCATAGATCTAACCGGAATCAATTTCATTTTTGCAACAAGATCTCTTCTGCCTTGACTGGGCGGCATAAAGCTTCTGGGCCAGGTTGGTGTATATTTAACAAAGGGACGTTTATACGGAATTTTCTTTTTATTTGCATAGCCAATTGCGTGAGCGACTCCCGAATCCGGTATTCCTGTAACAAAATCTACTTTTGTTTCGTCATTTTCTGCAAGGGAGTATCCGCACCTGTACCTGACCGACTCCACGTTGATTCCCTCGTAATAAGAGGCTGGATAACCGTAATAGACCCACAGAAAAGCGCATATTTGCATCCTGTTGTTGGGCTTTCTTCTCTGCTCATATCCATCCGGCGTCAGGAAAACAATTTCGCCCGGCCCAAGATGTTTTTCAATATCATATCCAAGGTTAGGGAATGCGCATGTTTCTGAAGATGCAGCATAGGCGCTTTCTTTTTTTCCAATGGCAACAGGTGTTCTCCCTAATCTGTCCCTTACAGCAAAAATCCCGTTTTCCGTAAGCAAAAGCATTGAACATGAGCCTTGAATGAGTTCTTGAGCATTTTCAATTCCCTCCTCAAAAGATCCTTTTTCACAAATTAACATTGCCGCTAATTCTGTCGGGTTTGTCACACCGCCGCTGGTCTCGGAAAAATGCATTTTTTTTGCAAATTCTTTCCTGACCAGCTCCTCAATATTGTTAATTTTTCCAACCGTAACAATTGCGAATGTTCCCAAATGGGAACCAATAATAAGCGGCTGGGAATCGTTGTCGCTAATAACCCCGATACCCTTGTCTCCCTTTAATTTCGGAAGATCAGGCTCAAACTTGGACCGGAAATAGTCATTTTCAATGTTATGGATGGACCTTGTAAATCCTTCAGAATTTTTAACAGCCATGCCTCCCCGTTTTGTCCCAAGATGAGAATGATAATCGGTTCCGTAAAACAGATCATTGACACAATCTTCTTTTGAAACACTTCCAAATAAACCACCCATGACGGATAACCCCTCTTTCTGTCTTTTCAGATCGCAACTTTATTTAACCTATAGTGATCCCCAGATGACTTGATACTAAAATATTGCAGAAGTGTGCACAACTGTCCTTGCACAACAGAGAATTTATTATTGAAAATCGTATCAAGTCATATGAGGACATCTATAAATTGAGCGATTTTTTACTCGATCTGCACCGATCTCTTGCGCATCAAGGATTCGCGAAAATCCTCGACATATCCACGGGTATGCCTGTGGTTTTCGCAAACCCTTATGCATCAAGATCTCGGCACATATCTTCGCAATAAATCGCTCAACTTAGGTTTAATCAAACCTCAAAAGGGAACCTTTAATTAAAAAATATAATATCATCAATCTGCTAAGCCAACAACTAATTTGCAAATATCTGTCAGAAATTTACAAACTCAAAAAGTAACCTGCCAACAACCTGATGTGGCGGGCAGTTAAATTTAAAACGGCTGACTGTTTGAGCATGTTAGTGAGCGTTAAGAAATAACGACGACCAAATAAAAT
>JAYENE010000005.1:0-6510 GCA_034721935.1 Thermodesulfobacteriota bacterium | reverse complement strand
GCTCAAAAATAAGTTCGCAATTTTAAGTGTTGAGGCGCCCGGCTGGCAAGGCGCGAAAGCGCAGGAATATCAGGCATATTCCGAGCTTTCGCAACGCAGCCAGGCGGGATGCATCGGCGCTTAAAATATGAAGTTATTTTTGAGCGAGACCTAAACCTGATTGCCGTTCAATCTTCCTTTGCAGGGCTGTTTTTAATACTGATTCTGATCCATATAGAATCAGCCGTTTTTTTGCCCTTGTAATGCCGGTGTATATAATCTCCCTGGTCAACAGCCTGTGATTATCATTATCCGGCAGCACAACCAGCGCATCATCGAATTCAGATCCCTGGCTTTTGTGCACTGTCATGGCAAAGGCCGGCTCCCATGACGGCAAGACATCGATGCTAAAGCTGATAAAGGAATCGAATCGCTGAAAAAAGGCTCTGTAATCTCCTTTTTTGCTTTTTATTACAACTCCGACATCTCCGTTAAACAACTCTTTTGAATAGTCGTTGCGTGTTATCATAATAACAGCGCCGGTAAAAATATCCTGCCCTGTCCAGGATGCCGGCTCCAATTCAAAGCCCAGACATTGATTGATTATGCTGTTTATCCATGTACAACCATAAATTCCATTGCGCAGGATTGTTAAAATTCTTCCACATCCAACAACATGAAAAATCCGGTATAAAATATCCTGCCCTGTTGTAGAGGTCAGGAGTTCATCAGAGTCCATTTTTCCTGATTCAACAATTAACTCCTTATAACTTATATTATCTCCCTGCGTTGGTTTCATGTAATGATTTTGCACCCATGAATGCAGGTGATATTTCCATTGATTTAAGCTTGTGCTTTGTACAAATGCCCATTGATCCTCTTTGAGTTGAAGAGCCGAGTCAAACGAAACCGGTTCGTATTCCGGGCGCTTTCCCTGGTTGATTTGTTTTGCAACCTGCAGCAGGTTAGCGCCGGATCGATATACATTCTTCAGCAAAACCACTCGTTCCGTAAACTCAGTGGTTTGATCAGGAATCATTTCCGCAAAAACAGCGCCTGCTTCCACCGAGGGTAGTTGATCTTTATCACCTAAAAAAATAAGTCTGGTTTTTGCAGGATCGATTGCCTGTAAAAATTTATCCATCATGACAACATCAATCATTGATACTTCATCCACAATTAGAACTGATGCGGGCAGAGGATTGGTATCTTTGTAATGGAAATCATTTTTATAGGCTTTGTATTTTAAAATCTTATGTAATGTAGCGCCTTTCAGCTTTAGCAGACTGATGTCTTCAGGAGACGGATTTGCTATTGTGCTGATATTGCAGGATATTGTTTCGGTCATCCTTTGCGCTGCCCTGCCGGTGGGCGCTGCAAGTAGAATCTTTTCTATATCTATCCTTTCTGTATCTATTCGGGCTCTTACAAGGCAGCGGAGGATATTAACCATAAGAGAAGTTTTGCCTGTTCCGGGACCGCCCGAAATAATCGAAAACTGGGCACTAAGAGCCAGTTTTATCGCATTAATTTGATACGGATCTTTTATAAGCGGAGCTCCGTTTTTTGAAACACGGAGAGAAAGAGGTTCGGACATTATCTCATTTAAAAGATTGATTTGCTGTTTTTTATCAAGCTTAAGGGTTGATTTTGCCTGTAGAATAGTTTTTATGCGATCTTTCAACCTGTTTTCATGAAAATAAAACTTTTGAAAATATAAATATTTCTTTTCAGCAAACTCGTATAAAACAAGTGGCAGATACAAAGAACGATCTTTCGCAATAAGGTTATTATATTTATTTTCGGCAAGATTGGCTAAAAATTGATTGGCAATTCCTTCGGCCATATCTTTTTCCATAAAAATTTGCAACCTGGATGACAGGCTGTTTTTATCGAGACTTAAACACAGACTTCCTTCCTGCAATACCGCAAACATAGCCATTAATACCGCAAAAATACAGACATCATCCTGATAACCGCCAAGCTCGCGCAAATCCCTGATAGTCATATAATCCAAAAAGGAAAGCTCACCTATATTATGCATTCCAGTAATATTATTATATTCCAACATTTGCTGTAAAAGCCATTGTCTGTCTGTATTAAGCTGTGTCATTGTTTGCATGAAACGTGTTAGGGGTTAAGGGTTAAGTGTTAAGGGTATGATTAAACAGACAATTGCTTTAACCTAACACCTAACACTTTGCGCTTGACACCTGATGAATTCGTTTTTTTACGAATTCATCAATATTGCTGCGACTTCTCTTTCCAGCCGCTCTAAATCGCCTAATTTTTCACCAGGAACATGATAAATTCCATTCTCGGCGCCTGGTTTCATTCCTCGTAAATAAAAATAAAATACTCCTCCAAAATCTTTTGCAGGATTAAACCTGTTGCCCAGCGCATGTTTTAACCAGCGCATAAGAGCTATACTGTATAATTTGTATTGCAGATGATAGTTGGCATGATTCATATTTACTTCCATGGCATCTCGGGAATACCCTTCTTCTATATAGTTTGATTTCCAGTCTGCCATATAATACTTGCCGGCATATTTGAAAATCAGGTCTATAAAGCCTTTGATAAAACAGTTTGTTGTTTTGCAGTCAGGGATTTTTTTAGGAATTTTTTTATTGTCATCAAGCGGCAGCGAAAAGGGATAATAGAATTCAATCTCATGCAGCCGATCCTCTTTCCTGAGTCTGCCAAGAACAAATTTATCATCGATAAATCTTACAGGGGTTAGGAGTGTATTTGAAAGCATCCGGCAGACATGCTGCTGCCAGCATTTATCCACCCTGTAAATATCCATTTGCCGCAGGATGATATCGTTGATTTCAGGGTCGTCAATTAAACTGCCGCCATTATCTGTTTGACATTTTGCTTTTGCATAAACTGTTTCAAAATCTATAAGCTCTAATATGTTGTGGAGCATAGAGCCGATTTCAGCGCCGCCGGGCATTTCATCAGGGGTTATGTCAACAGCTCCGGCATCAATTTTTTGCGAAGCAAAGCTTTCATCATCTTCTTTTGATTTTTCATGAAGAGACAGGAAGCTCTTGCCTTGCTTTACATTTTCATGGAAGTAAGAACTTTTATAATTAAGGCTGGAAAAGGATTCCAGTTTTATTTTTTTGTGAATAAAATTCCGGGTAAAAGGAAAAGGTTTTGCAGCCTCTTTTTTTTCTATTACAGAAAGATGTCTTTGCTCATCCTGTATCATTGAAACCTTTGCCATGCGCCATTTATCAGGTGAAAGCCACAGAATGTTTTTCTTTTCATCGTCTTTGGAAAAAGCCTTTGACAGGGCAGGAGAAAGCAGAGTGCACACAGGCCCCACCCACGAATATTTTTTATCATAATGATAATATGGAAGATAAAGTTTATGCTGAGCCCGTGTGGAAGCAACATAATAAAGACGTTTATCTTCATCAGTTTTTTCAAGAAAGTGTTCTTCCTTTCCACTTTGTCTGGAAAGATCGATTATTTTAATTACCTTATGCAGGTTGTTCTTCTCCACGATCTTGTGATATATATAACAGTTGTCAGAATCAGCAGACCTTTGAGTCAACCCGCCGGCAACAAAAACAATTGGAAATTGAAGCCCCTTGCTGACATGCATGGTCATTATCCGTACCTTTTCCTCCTCGGTTTCAATTTGATGAATATCAGCATCCTCGTCAGCGCTGACAGTATCTTTTCTGTAACCGTCAAGCATTGACGTTATCTGCCTGAAATCCAGATTTTTCATATAGGCCATTTCTTCAAGGTGCTCAAATATCTGCCGGTAATTTGTGTATTTCCTGTCCCAGGAAACTTCTTCCGACTCACGAAAAAGCAAACCTGAATCATTAATCAATGATTGAAAAAGAATGCTCAAGTTGCGTGACAGCGCATATTCATTCCACTTAAAAAGCAACTGTTTTAATGGATGCAAATGAGGCAATTGTTCATAAGCATACAAATCAACAGACTTAAATTGAAAAAATGGGGTTAAAAGCGCTTTTTTTACATCAGCGCTGTTGCCGGGATCCAGGATTGCGCGAAAAACCATGCTTAAATAAAGGGCTTCATCAGACTGGAAAAGACCCGGTTTCTTGTAATATGTATATGGAATTGCAAGGCTGGAAAGCTCCGATTCTATTAAAGGCACATCCGATTTTGCGCGCACAAGAATGCAAATATCGCCAAAACTCAGACTCTTTTCTTTTTTGTCCTTTTGAATCAGTTTGATATTGCCGCAATCGATCAGATGCCGGATCTCTGCGGCAATAAACTTTGCAAGCTGCAGTTTGGCAAAGCTGTGAGATGATGCATTGCTAAAATCCACGATGTTCAGCGCGCCGCGTCCGGATTCGTCTGAACTCAATAATGTCAGCCTGTCCTTTTTCTCCGGAAAGCCGGCATCCTGATAACATATTTCAAATTTACCTGTCTGTTCCCCTGGCTTAAACCACTCTTTTCTGCCAAACAGGCTGTTAAATGCGTCAATCAGTTCGGGTTGGGAACGCCAGTTGATATTTAGAGCATGTAAACCTGCTTTATGCTGTTTTGATAATTCTTCTATTTCATTTTTTGCATTCAGATAGGCAAAAACATCTGCCCCGCGAAAGGAATAGATAGCCTGCTTTGGATCGCCGATAAGAAAAAGAACATTGCCGGAATTTATTTCAGAGTCAGGCCTTTGACTGTCTAAAAATATTTTTTTGAAAATCTTCCATTGAACAGAATCCGTGTCTTGGAATTCATCAACAAATGCAACCTTATATTTATTTCTGAGCATTTTGAGTAAATTGCCTGAATTGTCATCATACAGAGCCTTTTCAACAAGGTTGATCATATCATCAAAACTAATCTGGCCTTTCTTTGCTTTTGCCTGGCTTACCTCATTTTGAAGCTGATGTATTGTCTCAATTGCAAGCATTTGCTTTAGATTGGCTGAAGTTTCTTCTATTTTTTGCAATACAAAAACTATATCCTGCAGATTAGGACAAACTTCCGGGTTAGCCCCCTTTTTTAACCATTTGTTCGGGACAAGGCACTGAATTCCCTGTCTTTGGCCTGATTTTACGCCTTGAATTTGAGAGATAAGATTCTGCAAGCCCGCAATATCAATATTTTTGTCATCAGCGCTGCTCAAGTACTTTTCAAGAGGAATTACTATTTTAATTAATAAAGACTTCTTTGCTTTCGCATTTATATTTAATTTTTCAAATTGTTCGGAAAAGCATTTCTGTACGCCTGTCAGGGTTTTTAATTCTACAACCAGCTCCTTTATTTCATTTTGAAGCTGTTTAAAACTTTTGCCTTTGATATCCGGCAAAAGCAGATCCCCGGCATTTTTACGATATGTTTTTCCGGCTGTTGTGAGCGCTGTATTACTGAACTTACGACTTTCTTTTTTTGTGCTAAAGCCTGAGCATTCCAGAATTGCGGGCATATCTTCCCCATATTTTTCAGGCCAGATTTTTCGCATCTGTTCTTTAAGCTTTGCTTCAAAAACAGGCCGATCATCGATCAGCTCGCTTTTAAAAAGCACGCTGTTTTCAAATGCAAAATCGCTTAAAACAGTCCTGCAAAAACCATGTATGGTAAAAATAGATGCTGTATCAAATGTATCCAGGGAATCTCTCAGCCTTTTAATAACCTTTGGATCGTTTGTATCTTTTAATTCCTTTTCAATCTTTTCACGTATGCGGATCTTTAATTCGCAGGTTGCTTTTTCAGTAAAGGTAACGAGAAGAATATTTTCCAGAGCAATCTCGCTGTCTTCTTTCAGAAGCCTTACCACCAGGTTTTCAATTATATAGGTTTTGCCGGTGCCTGCCGATGCTTCTATCAGCCCGTGCTTTTTAAGGTCGATCTGTTTGCAGTCTTTGATTGTTTTTAAAAACATTGTAATACTTCGTTAAAAATATATTTTTCTTGTTCCCACGCTCCAGCGTTAAAACAAGGTCAAATGTGTCAAGTGTTAACTATTTGGTATGAGAACTAAATGTTTTATCTTAACACCTAACACTTGATGAATTCTACTTTTTACGAATTCATCAGGATTACAATCTTTTCTCGTTCCCATGTTCCAGCGTGAAAATGCATATTATGTGTTTTATGCATGATTGGTCAAACCAAAAAAATCAGAAGATATCCGAACTGTTCGGCCTGTCGTACTCATCCGTTGGCAGATGAGTTGGTATTTTAAGAGAAAAAAACTTCGTGTCGATAAAACCTTTAAAAAGAAATATGATGGAATAAGTGCGTTAATCAAGATGAAAGTTTCAAAGTTTTTTCCAGATTTAGCGAAACAATTAGGAATGAGTCAGCCCCAAGGGAACACCACTGTTATTTCGACAAAACAGTCTAAAACAACACTTACATATTGACAAACTCGTCTTTTTTATTTATATTTGGGTAACACTTTAGCTTTTTGAAAATAAATGCGCTTCAGGTATAATCAAATTTAAACCAGGAAAAACTCACGAATAAGAAATCGTAAAGAAAGAACTTGCCGTAACTATAAAGAAATAGTGGTAATTT
>JAYENE010000004.1:0-6533 GCA_034721935.1 Thermodesulfobacteriota bacterium | reverse complement strand
CTTTTTATAAAAGGATTGCTCTAAGTTATTTCTTTACGCTCACTTATGTGCGAGTTTCAGCCGTTCTTAAATTTAATTGTCCGCTGCCTCAGGTTGACCAGATAATGAGTTTGTAAATTTCTGACAAAGGAAAACAGCAAGGATATCCGGCGCTTTTCAGCACCTGCCATAAATATGCTTATGGATTACCACTGGCCCGGAAATGTCAGAGAACTGGAAAACTGTATAGAGCGAGCAGTTCTTTTGTGTGAAGAGGGTGTGATTCACAGCTACCATCTTCCTCCCACACTGCAGACAGGTGCGGAATCTGACACTTTACCAGCGCTGTCCATGGGCGAGGCAGTAGAAAATTTGGAAAGGGATATGATAATTGACTCCCTGAAAAATTCACGGGGAAATATCACCCTGGCTGCAAAAATACTCAAAATAACTGTAAGAAAGTTTTCTTATAAATCAGATAAATACGGTGTTGACTATCGCCAGTATCGATGAGGCCTGTTGATTGTGGGAGGGTGTGATACACAAGCTTACATATAATGGATAAAATCATATCAGAAACCCAGGATAAATACATCAAAGCTTTAATGGACATCAGCAAGGCAATAACCTCCGACCTTTACCTTGAAGATATTCTTAGACTGATCGTGATGGTTACCGCCAGGGTTACGGGTGTTGAAATTTGTTCTTTATGGCTTATTGATGAAACAGTCAGTCCTCCAATGATCCGGCTTAAGGCCACGCAGGCGATCGATTCCCATTATGTGCGTGACAGATCTCTACACCTGAATGAAGGTGTGGTTGGCTGTGTGGTTACCCATAAATGCCCGCTTAATGTTGAGGATGTTTTGAAGGAGCCAAAGTTCAAGGAAAAAGAGATGGCAAGAAAGCTTGGACTTGTATCTATGCTAAGTGTTCCGCTTCAGGTTAAGGATGAAAAGGTGATAGGTGTCTTTAACTGTTTTACGGCACATCCTCATGAATTTTCCGAAACAGATGTGAACATGATAACAACGGTTGCGAATCAGGCGGCCCTGGCAATACTTAATACTGAGTTAATGGTTAAAACCAGGGTTATCCAGGAAGAGCTTGAGACGCGCAAGCTGGTTGAGCGGGCCAAGGAAGTACTTATGCTTCGCCGCAATAAAACCGGAGAAGAAGCATATTCCTGGATTAGAAAACGGAGTATGGATACACGCAAATCCATGCGCTGTGTGGCCGAAGCAATCCTGCTTTCAGAGGAACTCGAATAGATTTGCAAGAAATTATCTTGACATATTTGCGATATTTGGCTTAAAAAAATCAGTTTAATAATTTTATAAAAACTCTGCACAATGGCGTGCGGAAATTTTTTTGAACATGGAAGACAAAGACGTCTTTTCCCTCTAAAAAAGTGGGGGGTAGACGTCTTTTTTATTTTTATACCTAAGTTGAGCGATTTATTGCGAAGATATGTGCCGAGATCTTGATGCATAAGGGTTTGCGAAAACCACAGGCATACCCGTGGATATGTCGAGGATTTTCGCGAATCCTTGATGCGCAAGAGATCGGTGCAGATCGAGTAAAAAATCGCTCAATTTAGGTTATAACCATTTAGGCAAGGAGGGTAAGTTATGTCATTTAGTAAACCAAACCGAAGCGCTGCCACTAAAACCACAACAAGGATTGATCCGGCTCCAGGTTCCGGCATTTGTGTAACCTGTCTTGATGGATGTCCGGGGACTTGTGAGATAGGCAGGTCTGCAATAAAGGGACGTGAGATGCTCTATCCACAGCCCTTTGGCAAGACTACATCAGGTTCAGAAAAGGATTATCCGATTGATTTTTCACATTTTAATATTCAGGGTACTTGTGTGGGAGCGGTTGGAATTGAAGCCGATTCCGATGTTGCTACTTTTCCTGCTGTTGATTGTTCAACAGCCGTTGGAAGGGACGGCAGCATCAAACTTGATTTTCCTGTATTTACAGGCGCTGTTGGATCAACCGAAATCGCCAGAGTCAATTGGGAACATGTGGCTGTCGGCGCCGCAATATCCGGCATTATTGTTGTGGCCGGAGAGAATATATGCGGTATGGATCCACAAGCTGAATTTAAAAATGGTAAAATTTCCAAGTCTCCTGAGATGGAGCGAAGGATAGAAGCCTTTAAAAGATGGTATGACGGTAAAGGCGGTATTATTATTCAGGCAAATGTAGAAGATACAAAGCTCGGTGTTCCTGAATACGTAATTGAAAAACTCGGCATAGAGATTTTCGAGCTCAAATGGGGCCAGGGGGCCAAGGATATTGGTGGTGAAGTAAAACTCCCCAGCCTGAAGAGAGCATTAGAACTTAAAAAGCGAGGCTATATTGTTTTGCCGGATCCTACCAATCCTGCGGTCCAGGAGGCATTTAAAAGCGGCGGTATCACTGAATTTGAAAGACATTCAAGGCTTGGAATGGTTGATGAAGAATCTTTTTATAAAGCTGTTGAATATCTTCGCGGCGTTGGCGCAAAATATGTGACATTAAAAACCGGCGCTTATCGTCCGGCAGATCTTGCAAGAGCCATTAAATACGCCTCAGAAGCCAGGATAGACATGTTAACTATTGATGGCGCCGGAGGAGGCACAGGCATGAGTCCCTGGAGAATGATGAATGAATGGGGTATTCCCACGGTTGAACTCGAATGCCTGACTTACCGGATGTGTGAACGTCTGAAAGCAAAGGGCGCCTATATTCCGCCGATTTCAATTGCAGGAGGCCTTTCTCTCGAAGATCATATATTTAAAGCTATTGCCCTTGGAGCGCCTTATGTTAAGGCTATCTGTCTGGGCAGGGCCATGTTGACTGCAGCTATGGTCGGTAAGACTCAGGGTAAAATGGCAGCCAAAAAAATGGAAAAAGAGGGAAAAGATGTTGAATCAGCATATCTTGAGTTATTTGCAGTTGGAGCGCAACTAAAAGAACGCTTTGGCAGTGATTTTAATAAACTGCCGGCCGGCGCTATAGGCTTATATTCTTATGTTGATCGCTTGCATCAGGGCTTGCAGCAGTTTATGGCCGGCGCTAGAAAATTTGCTCTTCAATATATGGATAGAAACGATCTGGTTGCGTTGACAAGGGATGCCGCAGGGATATCAGGCATCTCATATATAATGGAATCGGATCAGGACGAAATTGACAAGATTTTGGGATAATTCTTGCTTTGATATAAGAACATATTAAAACCTAAATTAAGCGGTTTTTTACTCGATCTGCGCCAATCTCTTGCGCATAAAGGCTTCGCAAAAATCCTCGACATATCCACGGGTATGCCTGCGGTTTTTGCAAATCCTTATGCATCAAGATCTTAGCACATATCTTCGCAAAAAATCGCTCAACTTAGGAACGGGGACGAATTAACTTCCACAAGTAGGCGCATAGATTTGGGTCAGATTTGTTCGATCTCAGATCGCAAAAGTTGATGGAATAGCAGGCTATTTCAAGATTTTTGTGATTTGAGGTCGGGCAAAGGTGGCCTGAAGCTGTGATGCATAGTTGGGGAAGTTATTTCGTCCCCGTTCCTTAGGTAAAAGATGAACGTCGAACACCCGCCTGCCATGCATCATAAACGATACCAGGACATCCTGCCGAGACCAAAGGCATTGCGGGCAGGTCGAACGTCGAACATCGAACGTCGAATAATGATATCGCTCCGCTATTTAGCGCCTGAACGAAAAGCCTATTCAGGCGCTGTTTTAAATTTTGATGAACTCGTAAAAAGTCCCAAAAACGTCATGCCGGACCCCGTATCCGGTACGGGGCAGGCCCGATACGGCATCCGTCCTGTTTACAATCTTGTTGATACATGCGCAGCAGAATTCAAAGCTTCGACGCCTTATTACTATTCAACTTATGAGACGGAAAGCGAAGCAAGGGTTTCTGCCAAAAAGAAGGTGATAATTTTAGGGGGAGGCTCAAACAGGATCGGACAGGGGGGTTGAATTTGATTATTGTTGCGTCCACGCTTCATTTGCCCTTCGGGAGGAGGGCGTAGAAAGCATAAAGGTGAACAGTAATCCGGAAACTGTCAGCACAGATTATGACACTTCAGACAAGTTGTATTTTGCCTGGTTCCAATGCTCCAGCGTGGTAACCCATATAGTATGCATTCCCACGCTGGAGCATTGGAACGAGAAAGGATATAACCTCAGAAGTCAGATGTCGGAAGTCAGATGTCGGAAAACCCTGAACCATGAACCCTGAACCCTGAACCCTGAATAATGATTGCAATTGTTGATTATAAGGCCGGCAACCTGAGCAGTGTGGAGCGTGTCCTGAAAAAATTGAGCTATGAAATGGTTTTGACCCCACTAATATCAGAAAACGTGAACATACCGGTCATTGCCTCAGGTGGCGCCGGAAACATCGATGATATGTATGACGTCTTGACAACGGGCAAGGCCGATGCCGCTCTTGTGGCCTCTATCGTCCACTATGGGACATACACAATCCGGCAGATCAAGGAAGCCCTGCATGCTCGCGGAGTAAAGGTGCGTATGCGGTGGTAACGTTCACAGCGTGACTGGATTCCTGCTTGGGGGCTTGCTCCGGGTTAATCTCATTGTTCAGCCGGCAAATTATTTCATTAAAATGTAAGTACTTTGTCGCTATCAATAACCCATTCTGCAAGTTCAGGCATTGTAGCTTTCTCAGCGCCATCAAAATATGGATGATTCTTATAGATCCCGCAACGAACCATGCAAACACCGCAAACTTTAACAGGCACACCCTTTGCGATGAGATCTTTCAGCATTTGGGACATATCTTGGTCATAGCTTTCAGGCGTTTTGCAGACATCACGAGCCATATCAACGGAATCATTCATCAGGAAAAGTCTTACTTCCTGTCCTGCTTCCAATATTTTGCCTGCGAGACGCAAGCCATTCCAGGTAACATCTGTACCATCATACGGTTGACGGTTAAAAATAATTAAAATTTTCATTTTCCCTCCTTGGTTTTTTCGCCGGCTAATTAGCCTTGTTAGATTTTCCTTTTCTGTCTTTTAAAATGTCTCAAACTTCGCATAGAGGCGGCATCATCTGAAATAGTGTCTTGCCATCCCGATCTGGTGTTTTTCTTTGAATCAAACCTTTGTATGTATGGCTTGATGTCAAGTAAAGGTGTATCATTTAATATATCAATATCTTTGACATAAAGGATGTTATCTTTAATTCTTACCAATTGAACAAGACTCATCCCTAATTTATTTGTAACCATCAAGCGGTTTTACACTTTTAACTGATAAATACATGAATTCCTCCCTTCTTATCTCAGAAGGTCAATTTTAAATGGCAACTCGCCTTTTGAAGATAACTCCCAATGCGCTATCAGTTCTTCTTTGTGAAATTTCAGTCCATGCCAAAACAAGTGTTTACCCCGGAAGGACTTCCATGTGCCACGAGATGCCGCAAGTGGCAGAAAATGGCTGAGGGCAGGGCAACCTGCTTCGATCTCATGAAAGAAGTCAGCAGCCTGTCAGGGCGTAGCTTAAAGAGCGAAGCCTGAAGGGCATATTAGTCAAAGGAAACGAGCCGCGGTGGAATAGACGTGGAGGACTCACCCCGATGAAGGCCCGAACGGTGCCCAGCCGAATGGTTTGGGTAAATGGTCATGGCTGTCAAAGAGTATGTTCTTACATCCCCCCTCCTCATTAGTGAAGTGGGGACTTTTTCGTTTTGTTCAGCCGCTCGTCACCAAATTCCTCGAATAAGTCATCATTAATTTCATTTATAATAGCTTCCAACATTCCCTCGCAAAACTTCCTCCCTGCAATTTCTACGACTCTCGTTTGATCATTGAGTAGAAATTTAGCGCCTGCTTCAAGTAAAAGTTCTTCAGAAGGCCAACCGGTTTCGGCAGGAACATTTTCAGGAATATCCAATATTTCTTCTGCCTTTGCGTCACCTGGATTATAGCCTTCCATATTTTCGTGATATTGAGACGCCTCTGCTGGAGATGGCGCAACGATGAACCAATCTTCGTCATGGTCTTCCGTTGTAACCCAGTATAGCTTCATTAATTTTCTCCAAATTAGGTAGGCCAACGTATAGAGTTTTATCCATTGTCCCGCAGTGCAAGAATGCTGGAAAGTCCGGTTTGGCGGAAACAGGTTTAAAAGCTCGGACGATACGTTTAATAAGCGGGATGATGGATAAAACTTTGTTGGACTAAGCCGCCCCGATCAACAGCTAATTACCTACCATTATCTATGGGGATTGTAAATCTGTGATTCTACGTCATGATATGTAAATTTCCGACGTTTATACCTCATCATAAACCAACCAGCCCGTCAAGAACGCTCGGAACGAACGTCCCCCTCCACGTACTGAACCCTTGAACCCAGCCATCCACTTTTTCCTTGCAAATTTCTTATTAACGATATACATTTACACCATTTACACCATTTACACCATTTACACCATTTACACCATTACGGTTATCTGTAAAAGGAGCGATATGAATAAAATGAATGATGAGATATTCAGTATTCCCAAGGCTGCAAAATATTGCGC
>JAYENE010000003.1:0-6560 GCA_034721935.1 Thermodesulfobacteriota bacterium | reverse complement strand
AATTTTATTTGGTCGTCGTTATTTCTTAACGCTCACTAACATGCTCAAACAGTCAGCCGTTTTAAATTGAACTGCCCGCCACATCAGGTTGTTGGCAGGTTACTTTTTGAGTTTGTAAATTTCTGATTGATGCTTGAAGCTATTTCATCGACCGTTATCGAGGCATGGCCCTGTTTGCCAAAAATCACGACCTCATCTTCAAGCGAAACCTCCGGGATGTCCCCAACATCCAGCATTGTCATATCCATGCATACACGGCCAATGATCGGCGCTTTGCGTCCGCAGACCAGCAGAAAGGAGAAGGGGGACGCTGGTAATAAAACAAGAAACCCTATTCGACCAAGTGGTATCCATTCTCACGTGCAATGGTCGCTCCCCTTTCCACCGAGAAGCCCACGCCAGGGGAACTCATTTCCAACAACCCGGCCAGTTTTCTATGCGACATACCCAACTCACTGACAGCCCAAAAGCAGAAAAGACTTCTTGCCTTTACTCTTTGCTGCTGCTTTCCCCTGAAAAATATTTCACGCGATTCTATGCCGTAGATTTCGGCTACCCTGCCGGCAATCCGATTCAGGTCATACCCCCGGCGCTTTAATTCGTAATGTCGCTCATATTTTTCCCTGGCCCGAGAGAGTGTCGACTCTACAAACTCTGAATCGCCCAAAATCCGCTCATCGCTCATCACATGCTCTTGCCTCTGCCCTCTCTGCATCTTTACCTCAGACCATCCCCCAAGACTCCGGATCAACCCCCCGCCTGTCAGCTCATCCCGGCGGCCCTGGCCAATGCCTCCCTCCACGTACTTAACATATGCCTTTCTCGCGCTTTTAACTGTTCTCCCAAAATATCCCAGAACATAGTCCACATTCTGCCACGGCCTCTTCTTTTTGCCCATCAGTGCGCTGTGTCCGCAATAGGGATATCTGTTCAATTCTCTGAGACCGGGAACAATATAGGCACGAACTGGGTTCAGGTGAATATACCGGACAAGTTCTTTAAGGTAGGCATCTTCCTGGCAAACAATGGATTTGTAACGGTTCTGAAACAGTTGTCCGTGACGCTTGTGCCTGAGGTTAAAACTAACGGCATAGCCCGTAAGGAGCCTTCTCATCAGCGTGGCAAGGGGAGCAAGCCCTGTTTGAAACAGAAAATGGGCATGATTCTGGATGAATACCCATGCGTAACAGGCTGTTTCAGTCTCGGGCAGGAGTTTTGCCAGGCGCTCAAGGAAATCCTCTCGATCCCTATCGTCTATAAATATCTTTCGACGCTCTATCCCCCGAATCATGATATGATGCAGAACACCGGGAGCGTCCAAGCGGGCTTGTCTTGGCATGGCATATCATTGCCATATCACTCAGCGCCTTGTCAACTTATTTTGTTACCAGCGTCCCCTTTACCATTTTCATTAAAAAGCTGGCCGTTTTCAGAGATTGAAAAGTCAAAATCCCACTGGTTTAAAGGCTGACCTTCAAAAAGATCTATTATGGACTTTACAGCGTCAAGCTGGTACTGATGGTTGGGGTCAAAATGGAGTTTCATCTCGTTTTCTCAGGCCTGTAAATAGTAACTTTGAAATATTCAGCTTGAGTGTTATTTTCAAAATCAATCATAGGATAAGCTTTTAATGCTTTCAGGATACCGCTGCCCACACCTCTATATGGTAATATATCACTTACAAAAGAAGTAAGAATGACATTTTTTGAACGCCGCTGAATTCCATGTTTGATATCTTCGACAGTAAGGTTGTTCGGCAATTTGCCTGGGCTTTTTATTTCTATCCTGTTCTCGAAAACAAAGAGTTTTATTGAATCATGGATAAAGTAGTCTCTATGCACCAGAGCGTTAACTAAAATTTCTACCAAAACTATTTCGGGAATTTCTATTGTTCCGATGCTGTTAAAACTTTTGCCGTTCTGCACTCTTTTCAAGGCACCCAAGGTAAAATTAATCGATTTTTGATACTGCTGTGCTATATTGCCAGTAATGTTATCACTGGACCGATACTCATCAGCAATAAAATCATCGCCCCAAAACCATATTGCGGAGATATAAAAATCAGGCAGTAAAATTTCACAGTTTTTGCTGAACATCAGCGCACCGGCTAATGTAAGTTTGTCATCTTTTGCCAGTTTAAGGTTGGTCATTAAACGTGAAATTTCATGCTCATAAAATTTTTCATCGAACCTATTCTCATAAAATTTTCTGAACAGGTTCAAATCAATGTCGGAGATACTGCTCTCTTTAATATGCTCCCGTTCGGCATATAATTTTTCGGCTGATTGAAACAAACGTTTCAACTCTTCAGGCGGTACCCTCCTTTTATTTGCCGCTGATTTTATCCAGTAAACCATATCTTTATCACAATACGGTTTATCAATACCCCGCGGCACAGTAACAACCAGAACATTTTTTTCCTCGACATTAACTGTTTCGGTAAATACTGCCACAGAAGGTTTGATATTGTTTGTTGCCCAGTTAAATAAATAATTGTTTGCCGCTTCAACTTCTGCGAAACTTAGTCCACTTATATTTCCGGTTTTATCTTCAACTCCAACTAAAATTGTTCCCCCTTCAAAATTTGACATTGCAACCATTTCAGCGGCAATATCTCCGGCCTGTTTCGGCTGAAGTTCTTTTTTAAACTGCACACGGCTTGTTTCGCCGGCGTTTATCATATCAAGCAATTCCAGTGCGTTCATTTTTCCATTCTCCAAAGTCCGTAAATACTTTTTCTGCGATTAAATGCTTCCCGACCTCCTTCCATGATTTCCACAATTCTTTTTTGTGTATCACGGCAATCTATTGTTCCCGCATGTATGTCAATTTTGTCGTCAGAATAAACGCAGGCGACCACTTTTTCACTGTCGCCAAGAACCGGAATATTGGCATTATGTGTGGCAAAAATAAACTGCATATCGCCTTTCAATGATTTTAATTCCTTGATAACCTCTTCATAAATAGTTTGATTGTCAAGGTCATCTTCCGGCTGGTCGATAATCAGAACATCAGTTTCTTTTTGAGCAAGCAGAAAAAGAATAAGAGCGGATGCCCGTTGTCCTAGAGAATGGCTCGCAAGAGGTTTGTTTTTATATTTAACAACAAAGCGGTTTTCTATCTGAAAAGTCAGTAAATCAGCAAGGTTATCTGAAAATCTCCTGTTGAATTCCGCTGAATAGTTCTCATTTAATATACTGTTCAAATTATCAGAGTTTCTATAGATTTCAATAAAATCTTTATATTTTTCCTGCATAGACTGATATGCGGCATCCCTGATTCCGCTGCCTTTGAATACATATTTCAGCTTTTTCAGGAATTTATCCCTCCTTCCTTTGTATTCAACTTCAATTGAAAGCGGGTTGTCAGCCTTATTAATTCTTTTAACCTCATTCTCCAGTATCTTATACTCTTCATGCCACAAGTTGTTCAGATCTGAAATTTTATTGTTCAGTTCTTTCAAACAGACACTTCGTTTGTTTTCCGATTTTTCAATCTCTTTTAACTTCAATTTTGAAGTCTTAATCTGACGGTTCAGCTTAAGAAACTCATCAGCATTAAGGTTCGGAATATCAATATCTCTTTTAATTCTGGCAAACTCTTCCTTGAGCCCTTCTTTCTTTTCTTTAAGTCCGGTTATAATATTGTTAAAATCATCAGCGAGTTTATTTGTGTCACCTTTTATTATAGCAAGTTTATCGTATTCTCCTTTTAACTGCGCAAAGATTTTTACGGCTTTTTGGAATATTTCCTTATTTTCTTCTGATTTAAAAACCGTTTGCTTAAAAAAAGCAGAATGGTTTTCAACGATCTGATTCATATCGCTGAGAAAACCTTCAAGATTATTTCCAATCTCCTCAAGACCGGAAATATCCGAATCAAACAGGCTCTGCTGGCGTAGTTTCTCTTCAACCCCTTTTTTCCTGAAAAATTCTATGTTATGTTCCGCATCCCTTATAAGTCCTTCGGTCTCTTTCTTTAGCTCTCCAAGATTGTCAAGCTGTTTAAACCTGTTTATAACATCTTCAATATCAGCTTTCTTGGAGATAATCTTTGCCTGAATATTTTTAATCCGGTTGCCAATGAGTTTGTGAACCAGATCAGCTTCAAAATCAATATCCTTATTGGAAAGGTCCTTCTGCCCGAAATAGACCGGATTTTTAAATACGGCATTTATTGAAGCGTCAATTCTGTTTCCCCTATTAAATATGTCCTCTTTTTGCCCGTATATCTTTTCAATCCGGTATTCTTCCTTGTGTTCGTTTACTGCCGTAACAATAATTTTGCCCCCGCTTTTTAAGACATGTTCAATAAGCCCGTTTTTATAGTTTCTATCAATGGCCTGAACACCAAGCGGGATACCAAGCGTATAACGCAGAATTTCGAGGATTGAAGATTTGCCACTGCCTCTGATGCCGATAAAATTATTCAATTCTGGTGAAAAATCAATTCCCGTTCCGTCAAGAAGACCCCCCTCGAATGAAATTGATTTAATATAGGAGTTGTTTGTTACTGGTTTTTCCTTTGGCCTTATCCGATCGTTTATATCTGTCAGCGCATATTTTACCGCTTCAAAATTAAAATCACCAATTTTTATATATGTAATTCTCCCTTTTCCAATTGCATCGACGCCTTTTTCTGCATTATCAGAACCCTCAACACAAGCTAACTGTCTGTTCGCTAATGAGCATAATCGGCTATACTTGTCTCTGTTTCCACTTTTCTGCACTGCCAAAACACGGTTAAAGGATTCATTCTGTGCAAAAGCATCAAGCGTCCTTCCTGAAAGAACGTTAAAAAGACCGCTGTCAGCGTCGACATGTGCCATTACGATAAAATAATCATGATCTATTTGATTTAACTTGTCGACTGTTTCATTTAAGTCGAAATTTGAATTCGGATATGGTGGGATATCGGCGTTAGCAATTCCGTAAAAAGCGCTGTTTAAAAAGTCCTGAATATTATTTTCATGCCCCTTATACCATTTGTCATCAAATACGATTAATATGTGGATGCCTTCTTTGAGAGAAAATTCAATACCAGGCAAAAGGTAGATATTGTTTTTTGCGGCCTGTTTTCTCAGTGTATTGAATTCATCTTTATCAAACTTATTATGGTTGGTAATAACTCCGACGCCAATTTCTTCAGATTTAAGCTGATCAACATAGATTTTCACAAAATCATTTTCATTACCATCATATTTAAATTCCTTATCAGCTCTTGTATGAAGGTGAAAATCAGCTTTCAGCCACACACTTCCGTTTTTGAAAACACTCATGCTTTCCTCCAATCTCACACCACCTTGAATTCAATGCCGGCATCTTTCATTTGCAGCCGTATTTGTTTTTAACTGGTCGTTGTTTTCAAACAGTTTGTCAAGCGTGATAAATATCCGAGGTTTGACTTCAAGGATTGAATCAACTATTTTTTCATCAATCTTTGAAATAGCAATAACCATTTCGCCGTCATTTATCCTGTAATAATTATCTGTATTTTCGTAATATTTTAGCCTTATGCAACAAATTATCTGCAATCGAGCTTTAAGTGTGATTAAATTTAAAACAGGAAACTGTTTGAATGTATTAGAAATCGTTAAGAAAGAACCTGATACGATATCGTTATTTATAAAAAATCGTCTTGCTTGTCACAATTATTATTTTTATTATGGCTTGTTCTTTCTTTACGATTTCTTATACGTGAGTTTTTCCTGGTTTAAATTTAATTATACTTGAAGCGGTCATCTTTTCAAAAAGCTAAAATGTTACGTATTTTCAATTTTTGAATTCAGATCGCGACCAGATTTGAGCAGCAATTCATACAACATGTATTCTTCGCTGGCATTCTTTTTTATGGAATCAAGGTGAAGCTGCAAATGTTTTTCAAGCTGCCTGCCATTTTCAATGCCGTTTCCTTGCCAGATTTTGAAGTTTGACGGCTGCAACTTGAATACCTTAAACCCAAGGTCCTGTTTTGTTTTTTCAAAAGGGCGGATCAATGTAAATCATTTTAATTTTGCCGAAATATGACTTTTGGAGAACTTTCAGAACCTCCAGATTTTCGCCTTCAATGAAGACATTTCCCGTGTTATCAAAATTAATTGATTCATTTCTGTCAGGAACCAGTGTCGCTGTTGTCAGGGCTTGAAGCACTTTAAACGCATCAAATTTTCCAGCCCAGTTCAGAACATAACGCTCGTTTTTTGAATTCTACGTCCTCACCAAGCGTTGCTTTCAGCTTTTCCCAGTCGATTTTTTCTTCTGTAAAAACCTCAGGCAGTAGTTCTTTGAGCCTTTCAATTTTTTCCTGTTTTATATCCAGTGATTTGCCATCCATTTATTAGTTTCCTTCGGAGTTATTTTCTCTGTTACAGGCCCGCATAATCTGGTTGCAAGACCCTTAACTGATAATTAATTAGCACTACCGCCAAGTTTCTTCAGAAATTTACAAACTCATAATCTGGTCAACCTGAGGCAGCGGACAATTAAATTTAAGAACGGCTGAAACTCGCACATAAGTGAGCGTAAAGAAATAACTTAGAGCAATCCTTTTATAAAAAGCTT
>JAYENE010000002.1:0-6561 GCA_034721935.1 Thermodesulfobacteriota bacterium | reverse complement strand
CTGATGAAAGCGTTTCAAACTTTGTTGAAAGAGCGGACAAGGCGATGTATATTGCCAAACAAGAAGGCAGAAACCGGGTCGCTTCGCTTAATTGCGAATTTAGGGATTGAGGGTTCAAAAGATGAACGTCGAACATCGAACATTGAACATCCAACGTCGAATAATGATGTCGCTTTGCTCCTCAATTTATTCCAACATCTAATGAAAAACAAACACAAAATGAGAAATAAAGGTTCGTGGTTCAACGGTTCTGACCTCTGACCTCTGACCTCTGACATCTGACGTCTGACCTCTGTCCTCTGTCTCTTCCCGACCCCTGCCAGCCTCGCAAGCGAAAGCATTGCGAGCAGGTCTGACCTCCGTTTCTTTTGTTTTTCATTCGACGTTGGACGTTCAACCTGCCCGCAATGCCTTTGAGTAGTCTTGGTAGAATATCCTGGTGTCCACGCGGGGCGCAAGCGCCTGCGCTGCGCGTCGGCCCTGTAACAATGATCATACCGCCATCGTTTGTAATGCATGGCAGGCGGGTATTCGATGTTCGGTTCATTTTTTTCAACCCCTCTATTCTCTATCCTCTTTCCTATTTACTTCCTATTTACTTAGCGCCTTTGCGCCTTTGCATGAACAATTTCTAAATCCCTAAATTATGAACCTGTGAACCCTGAACCCTGAACCCTTTTTTTCAGTTGATACGCATACTCAAGTCCACGCTTCTTGCCGAATGGGTAAGAGCTCCAACAGAGATAATATCCGCGCCAACATCTGCCAGGCGATTAAGGCTTTCTATCGTTATCCGACCGGAAACTTCGACTAAAGCCCTTCCGTCAATATGCTTAATTGATTGCTTTATCCGGTCCAAATCCATGTTATCAAGCATGATAACATCGGCGCCGGCTTCTACAGCCTCCTTTACTTCATTTAGACTGGAAACCTCGACCTCTATTTTAATAAGATGAGAGACATTATTTCGGATGTGCTTAACAGCCTTTGTTATACCGCCGCAAGCGGCTATGTGATTATCCTTAATCAAAACACCATCATAAAGCCCCATTCTGTGATTATAGGCTCCACCGATACGAACGGCATATTTTTCTAAAACTCGCAATCCCGGCGTTGTTTTACGTGTATCAACAAGATGAATCTTTTTATTTGCAAGCCTGTTCACATATGAACGCACATGTGTGGCAATTCCAGAAAGGCGCTGCAAAAAATTTAAAGCAGTTCGTTCGCCTATCAGAAGACTTCGAAGTTTTCCATCAACTTTCAAAACAATTCCATTATTTACAACAATATCGCCATCTTTGCACTCAGGTCTGAACATAATTTCCGGATCAAGATGTTCAAAAACCCGGCGAACGATGTCAAGTCCGGCAATTACCACCTTTTCCCTGGCAATAATCACACCACGTCCTCCTGCATCAGAAGCGACAAGATTATCCGTAGTAATATCCCCTGACCCGATATCCTCTTTCAGAGCTGTTTCAAGCAAACTTTGTATTGAATACATGCAGACCTCGCTTTGCATTCCCACGCTGGAGCATGGGAACGAGAAAAGATGAACGTCGAACATCGAACATACTAAAAGATGAACGTCCAACGTCGAACATTGAACATCCAACGTCGAATAATGATGTCGCTCCGCTCTTCAATTTTATTCTAAAAACGAATAAAAAAAACAAACACCAAATGAGAAATAAATGTTCAGGGTTAAATATAATTTTGAGTTTTTAATTTAAAACTCAAAATTATATGTTCATTTTTTTCTTTTTTCTTTTTCATTCAACATTCGATGTTGGATGTTCGATGTTCGTCTTTTAATCCCTCAATTCCTGAATTCCTCAATCTTCTCCATATTTACCTCAAGTTTCCGTTGCTTTTCAAGAAGGATTCTCTGCTTTTCTTTAACCTTTTCAACCACATCTCCAGGCGCTTTGTTAAGAAAATCTTCATTGCTTAATTTCCTGGATACAGCCATCAGCTCATTTGTCAATTTGCCGATCTCTTTCTCAAGCCGCTTGACTTCTTTGGCAAAATCGATCATACCTTCAAGTAAAACATAAATAGTGGCGGTCTCGACGACCGCTGTGACCGCCCTCTTCGGTTTTTCACCCTGCGACTCGATTGAAAGGGTTTTTAACCCGGCAAGATTTATTATAATATCTCTATGCTGATTAAGCGTTTCTTTTGTTTTTTCATCCTGGGATTGAACTGAAACATCAAGCAGTAATGACGGGGTAATATTCATCTCACCCCTGATATTTCTGACTCCTGTTATTATTCTAGTTATAAGTTCCATTTTTGATTCAGCATCATTGTCACGGCAATAATTATCGGCATCAGGTCTGTCCAAAGGAAATAAGGCTTTCATTATAGAACCCTGCGATCCCGGAAGTTTATGCCAGATCTCCTCGGTTACAAAAGGTATAAATGGATGAAGCAATATAAGTGTATCTCGCAAAACAAACCAGAGTACACTCATCGTTGTTTGACGTCTGTCCTCCCCTGATTTCCCATATAATGAGGGCTTTATTGCCTCAAGATACCAGTCGCAGAACTCATGCCACGCAAACTTGTAAAGAGCGCCGGCCGCATCATTAAACCTGTAGCTGTCAATAGCTTCGGATACATTTACTGTAACACAATTGAGCCTGGATAAAATCCATTTGTCAGGAAGAGAAAGGCTGAAGGCTGAATCTTGAAGGCTGAAAGGTTTTGAGTTTTCTTCGGTTATATGCATAAACGCGAACCGTGCGGCATTCCATAGCTTATTTATAAAATGGCGGTATCCTTCAACCCTGTCTTCGGACATCTTAATATCCCGTCCCTGTGCCGCAAAGGCCGTTAGAGTAAAGCGGAATGCATCGGTTCCATATTTATCGATCATGCTTATCGGGTCGATAACATTACCCTTTGACTTGCTCATCTTCTTGCCCTCAACGTCACGCACAAGAGCATGCACATACACATCTTTGAACGGCGCCTCTCCCATGAAATGGATGCCCATCATCATCATTCTGGCAATCCAGAAAAAAAGTATATCAAAGCCTGTAACAAGAGCTGATGTCGGATAAAACTTTTTCAACAAAGGTGTTTTCTCCGGCCATCCCATTGTGGAAAACGGCCACAGCGCGGAACTAAACCAGGTATCCAGCACATCTGTTTCCTGAACAAGTCTCGTACCGCCGCAGGCCGGACAAGATTCAGGGGTATCCATAGCAACAACAAGCTCCTTGCAATCTTCGCATGTCCATGCGGGAATCTGATGCCCCCACCATATCTGCCGTGATATACACCAGTCCCTGATGTTATTCATCCATTCAAAATAGGTTTTTGTCCATGTTTCAGGGATGATTTTTGTATCCCCGTTTTCAACCGCCTGTATCGCTTTTTCCGCAAGCGGCCCAGTCTTTACAAACCACTGTAATGACAAGTTCGGCTCAACAACCGTCTTGCATCTGTAACAATTGCCTACACTGTGATTATATGGCTCAATTTTTTTCAGCAGCCCTGTCTTTTTAAGCTTTTTTATTACGGCATCTCTGCATTTGAACCTGTCAAGCCCTTCAAATTTACCGGCCTCAGATGTCATTAACCCGTCATCCCCGATAACCTTGACAATCGAAAGGTTATGGCGTTTCCCTATTTCAAAGTCGTTTGGATCATGAGCCGGAGTAACCTTGAGACCGCCGGTGCCGAATGTCATATCAACATATCTGTCCCTGATTATTGGTATCGGTTTGTTCACAAGCGGAAGAATCACCCTGTCCGACTCAATACCCTGATATCGCTCATCATCAGGATTAACGGCCAGCGCTGTATCGCCTAACATGGTTTCCGGCCTGGTGGTTGCAATAACTATTCCGCCTGATCCTTTTTCAAAAGGATAGAGGATATAATAAAGATGGCCGTTGTGATCATCATGTTCCACTTCAATTTCAGCAAGCGCGGTACGGCAACGCGGGCACCAGTTGGTAATATAATTTCCTCTGTAAATAAGGCCTTCATTGTAAAGCTGCACAAAAACCTTGCGCACGGCCAGCGACAATCCTTTGTCCATTGTAAAGCGTTCACGCTTCCAGTCACATGAAGCGCCAAGACGCTTCAACTGGTTTATAATTGCGCTGCCATACTCGCTGCGCCATTTCCATACTGCCTCAACAAATTTCTCTCTGCCAAGTTTGTGGCGATTAAGCCCCTCGCCTGCAAGCTTTTTTTCAACAACATTCTGGGTTGCAATTCCCGCATGGTCGGTTCCAGGCATCCAGAGAACATTATCACCCCGCATTCTCCTGAAACGGCAAAGAATATCCTGCAAGGTAATATTTAGAGCATGCCCCATGTGAAGAACCCCTGTAACATTAGGCGGAGGAATTACAATCGAATAGCTTTTTTGCCTGCTTTCCTCGCTGGCAGCAAAAAGCTGCTCTTTTTCCCAGAAATCGTACCAGCGTTTTTCCACGTCATGCGGCTTATACCCCTTGTCAAGCAAATTAGAACTCATATACCGGTTTTCCTTTTAGCCTGTTTTCAGAAATTTACAAACTCAAAAAGTAACCTGCCAACAACCTGATGTGGCGGGCAGTTAAATTTAAAACGGCTGACTGTTTGAGCGTGTTAGTGAGCGTTAAGAAAGAACGATCGCCCAATAAAATTTTCTATAAATCGGATAATGTCGGGTTTAGCAGGCTTATTATAAAAAGATTGCTATAGTTCTTTCTTTACGCTCACTTATGCGCGAGTTTCAGCCGTTCTTAAATTTAATTGTCCGCTGCCTCAGGTTGACCAGATAATGAGTTTGTAAATTTCTGGTTTTACATTTTGAATATCGAATACCTGCCTGCCATGCATTAAATATGTTCTGTCCATTTTTTTCATTATGCCCACAGGACAAAAGCGGCAAAACCAAGTCATGCAAAATAGTGGCATTGCGGGCAGGTCGAACAAGGAATTTCGAACAGCAGAAGTTTTTTAAAGCAATAAGACAATATTCTTCACTTCGACATTCTGCGGTTCCTTGTTCTGCGGTTCTGCGGTTTTTTTTCCTGCCTATCAGCCTTCAGCCTAATAAGCTAATCCCTAAATTCCTAAATTCCTCAATCCCTAAATTCGTCTTGCAATTTTTCCTTTATACTTGTTATTTCCTTTGAAACTGCCGCTTCAATCATCTCGGCAAGCATCTTCTCGATCTTTTCAGAAAACATTTTCTTAACAACTCGCTCTAAGGTCTCCTCAAGATGCTCGGGAGACAATGAAACCTCTTCATGCATATCTTCCAAGGCATCAATCTCCGGCTCTAAATCCACGCCCAGCGAATCCGCAAAGCTATCAGCCATATCCTGATCGCCGCTTATTTCCTTCTCAAGAGCATCATCAATGCCGATGCTACTTGCCAGGTCGTCATCTACGGACTCGCTTAACTGTACTTCAATTTCTTTGTTATCTTCAACCTCGGGCGGTTGAATTGAAGCCTCTATGACTTCATCCGTAAGCTCTACAATCTCTTCCTCTTCAAGCGGCTGTATCTTCTCAACATTCTCGTCAGGACTATTTTCATTATTCATATTATACCCCTCACAATAGAAAATTACTGTATATCATGGCGAAATATTTAATAAATCTTTATTTTTTAAATTACCATACAGTATATAACATGTCAAGATTAAGTCATTGGCTCCCATAACATATTGAAACAACATTTATTCATCAGAAATTTGAAAACTCAAAGCAACTTATCAGTAACCTGGGGTGGCCGGGCGCTTAAATTTAAAAGGGCTGACTGTTTGAGCGTGTTAGTGAGCGTTAAGAAAGAACGATGGCCCAATAAAATTTTCTATAAATCGGATAATGTCGAGTTTAGCAGGCTTATTATAAAAAGATTGCTCTAGTTCTTTCTTTACGCTCACTTATGCGCGAGTTTCAGCCGTTCTTAAATTTAATTGTCCGCGGCCCCAGGTTAATCTTATAATGAGTTTTTAAATTTCTGATTCATGCAAATTTTCAGATTCTCACGCAGGCGCCAAGTAAATTAGGATAGGGGATAGGGGAAAGAGGGTTAGAATGAACGTCGAACGTCCAATCCGCCAAAGGGCTCTGGCGGAAATGTTGAATGGGGATTTAGGGATTACGGAAAGAGGAAAGAGATCCGTCAATTATCCTCTATCCTATTTCCTGTCAACGGCGTAATAGTAACTTCTCAACAAGTTCTGGCAATAGCATCTACCGAAGTTTTGTCAATTAGTTGGTCGTGTGATGAGAAATCTCTCGTAGGGGCGGCTTTACGCCGCCTGCCGAGTCGATTCTGGCGGGATAAACCCGCCCCTACAGCCGTAATTCCGAATATCGCCAGAGGTTATTGAGAAGTTACGCGTAATATTGTTAACATAGTGTTATTACCCAAATTTATGCTCGACATTGACGTTGCCGTGTATAACCTGTTAAATTAGCGCCCTATCGGGCGAGCTTTTAGGCTGTAATTGTATTGTTGTTTCGTAGGGGCGATCCTTGTGATCGCCCTGATTAGGGCGAATACAAGATTCGCCTCTACATTGTGCTGATAGCCTC
>JAYENE010000001.1:0-6570 GCA_034721935.1 Thermodesulfobacteriota bacterium | reverse complement strand
AAATTTTATTTGGTCGTCGTTATTTCTTAACGCTCACTAACATGCTCAAACAGTCAGCCGTTTTAAATTTAACTGCCCGCCACATCAGGTTGTTGACAGGTTACTTTTTGAGTTTGTAAATTTCTGGCTATAATAAAAATAATAATTGTGACAAGCAAGATGATTTTTTATAAATAACAATATCGTATTAGGTTCTTTCTTAACGATTTCTAATACATTCAAACAGTTTCCTGTTTTAAATTTAATCACACTTAAAGCTCGATTGCGGATAATTTGTTGCATAAGGCTAAAATATTACGAATTTTTAATTTTTAATTATGCATGAAGAAAAAAATTCCGATTTTAATTAAAGATTCAACATTTAAAATTAGTAATTCTAATATATTCCCCTAACATCTAACACGTTTCGTAAAAAGTGGTTTATTTTGAACCGCAGAACAAGGAACCGCAGAATGTCGAAGTGAAAAATAAAAAAGGAGTCCCCATGAATTCAGAAATATTCAGAGAATATGACATCCGGGGAATTGCCGGCAAGGACATGACCGAAGATGATGTCGTGTTGATCGGAAAAGGGGTCGGCACATTCCTTAAGGAGCGCGGCCATTCAAATCTCAGCGTGGGCCGTGACTGCAGGTTGACTTCGGACCTGTATTCAAAAAAAATCATTGAAGGCTTAATATCAACCGGCTGTGATGTGGTCGATATCGGTATATGTCCGACTCCGGTTTTTTATTTCTCAATCAAAAACCTTGCGCTGGAAGGCGGCGTAATGATTACCGCCAGCCACAATCCTAAAGAATACAACGGTTTTAAGCTTTGCATTGATTTAGACTCAATACATGGAACTGATATCCAGAAAATCATTGCCATTATTAATAACCAGTCATTTGCTCAGGGAAAGGGTTCCCTTTCATCTAAAAATATTATTCCGTCATATATGGAGTATATTGAAAAGAATATAACCATATCAAAACAGGTCAAAGTCGGTGTGGATGCCGGCAACGGCACCGCAGGAGTAGTGGGTGTGCCGATATTAAAAAATCTCAAATGCGAGGTTCATGATATTTACTGCGATATGGACGGCACCTTTCCAAATCATGAGGCTGATCCAACAGTCGCAAAAAACATGGAAGACATTATTGCCCTTGTAAAAGAAAAAAATCTTGATCTGGGAATCGGTTATGACGGCGACGGCGACCGCATCGGTGTAGTCGATGAAAAAGGAAACATGATTTTCGGCGACCAGCTTATAATTATTTTTTCCAGGGAAATCCTGTCGAGAAAACCGGGCGCTACATTCATATCAGAGGTCAAGTGTTCAAAAACAATGTATGACGATATCGAAAAACACGGCGGCAGAGCCATTATGTGGAAAACCGGACATTCCCTTATCAAAAAAAAGATGAAAGAGGAAAAGGCCGAGTTTGCGGGCGAAATGAGCGGCCACATGTTCTTTGCCGACCGATATTTGGGCTTTGACGATGCAATATATGCCTCGTGCAGGCTTATCGAAATACTGACTGATACAGGGAAGAGCATCTCGGAGCTTCTGTCCGATGTTCCCAAAACCTATTCAACCCCTGAAATACGGGTTGAATGTCCTGACCATAAAAAATTTAACGTGGTTAAAAAGGTTACCGAATATTTCCGCGAAAAATACAATGTTATCGATATCGACGGCGTTCGTGTGCTGTTTGATGATGGCTGGGGCATTGTGCGCGCATCAAACACCCAGCCCGCCCTTGTGTTGCGCTTTGAAGCCATGTCTGAAAAAAGGCTTTCAGAAATAAGAAATCTTGTCGAGTCTGTGCTGGCCGATATGCAAAAGATATCTTAATGAACAAGTTGAATAAGAAAATTTTTGGGACTCTGTTCTTTTCAATATTTGCTACAGTCACAGGGGTTGGGATCGTGGTCCCTCTGCTTCCGGTCTATGCCCATAATCTTGGCGCAAGCGGCATATATATCGGTTTAATATTCGGTGTATTTTCCCTTTCAAGAACCTTATTTTTGCCGTATTTCGGCGGGGTTTCAGATAAAAAAGGACGTAAACCGTTTATTGTTGCAGGTCTTTTTTTCTATAGCCTTATTTCCTTTGCATTCCTGCTTGCAGATAATGTCCAATCCCTTATCATAATAAGGTTTTTTCAAGGAGTCTCATCTGCCATGATGATGCCGGTCATACTGGCCTATATAGGGGACATAACACCGGCAAACAAAGAGGGGCTCACCATGGGCATCTTTAATATGTCTATGTTCATGGGCCTGAGTCTTGGGCCTCTTATCGGCGGAGCGCTAAAGGACAGATTTAATCTAAATGCCTCATTTATCTGTATGGGGCTTCTCGCATTTATCGGTTTTTTATTAGCTACTTGCCTGCTTCCCCCCAAAAGTTCAGAAAAAATTATCAAAAGCAAAGAAAAACCGGCAAACTGGAGACAGCTATTAAAGGATAGAAATATTGCCGCACTTTTTACTTTCAGATTTTCATACGCAGCATGTATCGGGGTGATATGGGGTTTTCTGCCTGTATTTGCGGACTCGAAGTTTTCTATTTCCAGTTCATCAATCGGAATTCTTGTTATGACAGGGGTTTTTGTCAGCGGATCGCTAAATATGCCGATGGGTTATCTTGCGGACAGGTTTAACAAAAAAGCCATGGTAGTAACCGGTGGATTGATAATTAGCTTGGCCCTTTATTCGTTTGTGTGGGCAAGCGGTTTTAGGAGCCTGTTTTTAGCAAATGTTTTTTTTGGTCTTGGAGGAGGCATATCGATGTCTGCGCTCATGGCGCTGGCTATATTAAAAGGAAATACAACTAAAGCCATGGGATCGGTCATGGGCCTGATAACAATGGCGCACAGCATGGGAATGATGATGGGATCGCTTTTTGCCGGTCTGATGATGGATGCTTTTGACCTCCGGCTGGCATTTCCCTTTGGAGCCATTATTATGATGTTAGGGGTTGTTCTTTTCTTTATCTTCACATATAAAAAGAAGGTTAAAACTTCTTTAACCATAACACAAGAAGGATGAATCAGGCGTTAGGGGATTAGCCTGTTAGGCTGACCTGCCGCGACGGGCGCGAGTACAGCGGGAGTCTGTTAGGAAGGGAATAATTTTGAATTCTTTAAGCTCTTCGTGTTCGTGGTGCAATATATATGGAAAGAGGAAATAGAATATAGGGAAGAGAAAAAAGAAAAGGGATGAACGTCCAACATCGAACGTCGAACGTCGAACATCGAATAATGATGTCGCTTCGCTCTTCAAATTATTTTAAGACGACTTTTTTTGTCCTCTGTTTCTTTTGTTTTTCATTCGACGTTGGACGTTGGATGTTCGATGTTCGATGTTCATCTTTTACCTCAGCGCCTTTGCGTGAGGAATTGAGGGATTAGGGAAGTAGTTACGATGAAACTGTCTTTCTCAGATAAAAGGTTATATAAAATAAAAGAAAAAATTGAGGCTGGAGTTCGCCTTGACTCTGAAGACGGCATTATTTTGTATAAAAGCAATGATCTTATAGGTGTCGGACGTCTGGCAGACATGGTGCGCCGCAAAAAACATGATCGCAAAGCCTTTTATGTATATAATCAGCATATAAATTACACAAATATCTGTATAAATCGCTGTTTGTTTTGCGCATACTCCAGGGATAAAGGAGAAAACGGCGCCTTTACATTTTCAATTAATGATGTCAGGGCAAAACTTCTGGAACGGATCTACGAACCTGTTCGCGAATTACATGTTGTTGGCGGCCTTAACCCTTCCCTCCCGTTTGATTATTATATCGATTTGTTAAAAACCATTAAAGAGATCCGGCCGAATGCAACCATCAAGGCATTTACCGCTGTTGAGATAGATTATATTTCCAGAATTGCAAAGCTATCTTTAAATGAAACCATCGTCAGGTTGAAGAATGCCGGTCTTTCAATGACCCCGGGCGGCGGCGCTGAAATAATGAGCAGCAGGGTTAAAAAAAGACTCTTCCCTAAAAAGATAGACGGCAAAAAATGGCTTGAAATCATGGAAAAGCTGCATAGCGCGGGGATTGTCTCAAATGCAACAATGCTTTACGGTCATATTGAAACCATTGAAGAACGGGTAGATCACCTTATCAAATTAAGAAATCTCCAGGATAAAACAGGCGGTTTTTCGGCCTTCATTCCCCTTGCCTTTCATTCAAAAAACACAAAATTATCACAAATTCCGGCCACCACGGCCTTTGACGATTTAAAGAGTCTGGCAACAGCCCGCCTTATGCTTGATAATTTTGATCATATAAAGGCATACTGGGTTATGATAGGAGAAAAACTGGCACAGGTCGCTCTTTTCTTTGGAGCGGATGATCTGGACGGAACCATAATCGAAGAAAAGATTACCCATATGGCCGGCGCAAAATCGGCAAAAGGATTAACCCGCGAACAGATAAAACATCTTATATCTTCGGCAGGGTTTACTCCTGTTGAGCGGGATTCTTTTTATAAGCCTGTTTAAATTTATATGTCACCGCCCGCTTCGCTCAAGACGCAAAGAACGCAAAGTTTAAACATATTATTGTTTTCCGTTGAGAGGACGGGGCTACCAACGTAAGGCGGGACAGCATGCAAATTCAATCAGTGTAGGGGCGGGTTTGAAACCCGCCCCTACGATGGATTGTGAAATTGCTATAGGGGACAAAATAGCGAAAAGTGTTCCGCTTTATGTTGATAGCCGAGGACGGAAAACAATAAACTTAAGCACAAGCCTTGCGGCGTACAAACGAATGTTAGAAAATATCCGATCTTCTGGCATTCTTAACTATCGTGAAACGATGGAGATCATTTCTTTTCTGCCCTCTCAGCAGAAAAGAAATGATATTTTTCCTCTGCGACCTCTGCGGCTTCGCGGTAAAAAAAATTAATGCGTATTACCTCTATGAGTAAGTACAAAATGCTTATGAATTCTATCTGCAAAATTACTGAAAAGGTCGCATCCAACGAGCGCATCGATCATAAAGAGGCTCTTGCACTTTTTACTGATGTGGACACTCTTACTCTGGCCGACCTGGCAAATAAAAGAAGACAAGCCCTTCATCCTGAACCTGTTGTCACTTATGTGGTTGACCGGAATATCAATTACACCAATGTATGTGTGTCAGGCTGCCTGTTTTGCGCGTTTTACCGGCCTTTAAATCATCCTGAAGCATATATTATCTCAAAAAAGGATCTGAAGAAAAAGATTGAAGAAACGCTGAATCTCGGCGGAACACAAATACTGCTTCAGGGAGGAATGCATCCATCGCTGGATTTAGACTTTTACCTGGAACTTTTGCAATATATAAAGAAGAATTTTTCTGTCCATATTCACGGTTTTTCACCACCGGAAATAGCCTTTTTATCAAACAAATCCTCTTTATCCATAAAAGACACCATAAATCAACTTGCCGGCGCCGGACTTGACTCTATTCCGGGAGGCGGCGCTGAAATACTCGTAGATGAGATAAGGAAAAAGATCTCTCCGAATAAATGCACGGCCGGCAAATGGCTCGAGGTAATGAAAACAGCGCATAAATGCGGGCTTAAAACCACAGCCACGATGATGTTCGGACATATTGAGAAACCAAAGCATATAATCGAGCACTTTATAAAAATTCGCAGTCTTCAGGATGAAACAGGCGGTTTTACAGCATTTATTCCATGGACATTTCAACCCGACAATACCCGTATTCATGTTCAAAAAGCCACTGCCGTGGAATATCTCAGAGTATTAGCTCTTAGCAGGCTGGTTCTGGACAATATCCCTAATATCCAGGCATCATGGGTAACACAGGGGGATAAGATCGCCCAGGTTGCTCTTGCATTTGGAGCCAACGATCTTGGAAGCACTATGATAGAAGAAAATGTGGTGGCAGCCGCAGGAGTCAAATTCCGGCTATCAAAAGAGGAAATGATACGCCTGATACAGGATGCGGGATACAAGGCGGTTCAAAGGGACTGTTATTATAATTCTGTTACCTAAGTTGAGCGATTTATTGCGAAGATATGTGCCGAGATCTTGATGCATAAGGGTTTGCGAAAACCACAGGCATACCCGTGGATATGTTGAGGATTTTCGCGAATCCTTGATGCGCAAGAGATCGGTGCAGATCGAGTAAAAAATCGCTCAATTTAGGTGTTAGCAGATAAGTTATAAATGAGGGAGCATTACCAATTTGTTAAAGCCGAAAACATAAACTCTATTCGGGCGGGATAAACCCGCCCCTACGAAATTTGATGCACGTAACCCGTAGGGGCGGGTTTATCCCGCCCGATAAATGACGATGCTGCGGGATATCATTCCAATTTTAACAAACTGGCAATACTCCCATAAATGAACTAAAGCGCTCCGCCAAAGGGCTCTGGCGGACTAAAGTTAAAGTACAGAAATTTACAAACTCATTATGTGGTTAACCTGAGGCAGCTGACAATTAAATTTAAGAACGGCTGAAACTCGCTTGTAAGTGAGCGTAAAGAAATAACTTAGAACAATCATTTTATAAAAAGCTTGCTAAAGCCGACATTATCTGACTCATAGAAAATTTTATTCAGT